>NZ_PJBY01000089.1:0-27292 GCF_002836005.1 Psychrobacter sp. Sarcosine-3u-12 | reverse complement strand
ATGGATTATAAGCAGTTACACAGTTTTTAGGAAACTCCCGAAGCATTTGCAGCTTTACATGTTTTAAACATCCTTCTACCTCTCAGCGTTAATATGGAGGCTATAGCTGATTACGATTCTACCTTTATTATCGTGCCTGTTGAACTACAACCTCCAATGTTCAGAACTGTGAATTATAGTCTAGAAATGATGTCAGATGGCATACGTTGCTATATTGGCCATATTAGTAATAAAAGTTTTAATTAAGTATTATCTTGTCTGTGGCTCGATAGGCACACCCTAATCCTCTTCAAATTTCGTAATCATACAACGCTTTGACTTGCGGTGCGGTTTAGCCTGAGCGAGGAAATAACGAAGTACTGCTTCGTCCGAGCTCAAGGGAATTCGCATTTTCGCAAATTCGGTAGCGGTATCCCGACGCAAGAGCAACAGCGCTAGACACAATAAGCTTTTTAATGATAAATACTTACGTTGATAATAGGTTTATCTGGTTTATATGGTTTATCTGGTTTGTCTATTTTGAAAAATCAGAGGATAATTCCAAACAATATCGTAATTAATTAGAAGTTATATTATGCTCATCAATGCAGATTTCTCCTGTCGTGCTGCCTTAGCACCTGAACACTATCAGTGGGTTCAGTCACCACAAAACGGCGTCGAGCGCGTGATGCTTGATCGCGTTGGTGCTGAAAAAGCGCGTGCGACCAGTATCGTACGCTATGCCCCTGAGTCAAATTTTCCGCATCACCTGCACCCAGGTGGCGAGGAGATTTTGGTACTGTCAGGTACTTTTTCGGCTGATAACAGCCATTATCCTGCTGGTTGGTATTTACGCAACCCACCGACCTCAGGGCACCAGCCCTATAGTCATGAAGGTGCTATTATTTTTGTTAAACTTTGGCAGATGACAGTCGACGAGACTGAGCATGTCGCTATCAATACCAACGATGCAGCTAACTGGCAAGCACAAGGCGGTCGTGAGATTTGTCATTTATACTCAGATATAAGAGAAGAAGTGAGCTTGCAACGTATCAATGTAGGTGAGGTATTGTTTGCAGATGCCATCGCAGGAGGTGCTGAGATATTGGTGCTAGAGGGTACGCTGATAGACGCTGGACAAACCTATCAGAGCGGTGGTTGGATACGTCTGCCCGTCGATGCGACATCGCAAATAACAGCAGGAGCAAATGGCGCCACGGTGTATCTAAAAACTGGACATTTATCACAAATCATTGGGATTGATGCTCAATGAGCCGTAGAGTGCGCCTCGCGCACCGATGTTTGATATTATCGTGATTAAGGTGCGCATGGCACAGCCTACCTATAATAACTTGTTATCTCAACAACAATCTAAACCTGAATCAAACTAGGTTTTTTAGCCGTGACTGTCGCGGTATCCTGTGCATCTGAGCGGGCTGCGTCACTTGGCTGAGGGTAGTATCGCTGAGCAGGAATACCATCAGCCAATAGTGACCGCCCCGCTCGGAGGTACAGATACAAGCAGAAGGCGCGATCAGCTCCCATCACAACTTTTGCAATAACGACTTCCCACAATATAATTCTATCAATCGATAGCTGCAAACCTGCCCTTTTGTCGTTACAATAGCCTCAATAAAGCGCATCATGATTGGCAAGTTGTCTGATTGAGCAGCGTACCCCCATTTTATTTATCCAATATCCGAGAATCCTATGAGTCATAAACCCTCTGCTGAATTATTGAAAAATGCTCGACACTGGCGCGAAGATATTAACTTTCGCCAAGATGTGCTGGGCAAGCCGTTTGATTTTGCGACGACGTGGGGTATTTTTTCACCGCAAAAGCTCGATGATGGTAGCTTGATGCTGCTTGATTATGTGGACTTTGAAGCGGATGATGATTCGATCGATTTGGGCTGTGGCTATGGCGTGCTTGGCATGACGGCGGCGCGTGAATGTCCGAATGGTCTGCATACGTTGATTGATAAAGACTTTATGGCAGTAGAATATGCCCGCCTTAATTGTGAGAAGAATGGTCTAAAAAATGTCGATGTGCATTTATCGAACGGCTTTAATCACGTGGCAAAGGACAAAGACTTTAGCTTGGTGATGTCGAACTTGCCAGCCAAAGTCGGTAAAGAGCAGCATTATCTGTATTTCCTCGATGCCTATGCGCGCATGCGTCAAGGGGGGCGTTTTTATGTGGTGACAATCAATGGTTTGCGCCAATTCGTGAAGCGTTCGTTTACCGAAGTATTTGGCAATAGCGACAAGGTCAAGCAAGGTAAGACCTATACGATTACCATGGCGACCAAAGATTAACTGCCAGAGTAAAACAAACAAAAATCCCGCTAGCATGATGATGTGTTAGCGGGATTTTTTATGGCTAAATTCTTAGAACTGTATTTTTGACGTTATATTTTTAAAATTACATTTGTAGGATTACATTTGCCGCTTAAGTAAATACCTACCTAATGCCGCACTGGCGATAATTGGTAATATCACCATCACTAATGGCGAAAACCCAGTGGCTAGTGAGATAAAGCCAACCAAATCCTGAAGGTAACTAAACAGCAAACCAAATAATAATGCCACGACGATACGCAAGCCCAAGCTATGGGTGCGTAGCGAGCCAAAGACGAATGAACAAGCGACAATCACCAGCGACAATATCGACAGCGGTGACAGCAGCTTTTGCCAAAATGCCAGCTCATGATTCAAAGAACGTTGGCCTTGTTGGCGCATAAACTGGCGGTGATCGTAAAGCTGAGTCAGCGATAAATCTTCGGCATCACGGGTCAATAAATAGACCGATTCGGGAGCGAAAGGCAGGCTTAAGGTATCCGACGGCGAGGTGGCTTGGCTACTCTCAAAGCCTTGATTGATACTGAGCTTGGTCATGTTGTTGAGCTGCCACTCATAGCGATATTGCTCGCTGGGCTTGTCGCTGGCGGTATTCGTACTTATCGGCTCTCGGCCCGTATATTGTCCGCCCTCAGCATGGACAGCCGTTTGTAAGTTGCCATTATTGTCCAAATGCCAACGCTTAACGGTGCCAATATTCCCTTCTACATCAGCATAATCAATATACAGAATATCACTGCCATCTGGCTTTGTATTACCAGTCCCCGAACTCTCAAAGCGTGGCTGCACCGTCCAATAACCACGTACCGAGGTAATCAATGAGCTGTTGTCTTCATCGTTAATTTCTTGCGCCAATTGGTTGGAATGCGGCAAGACAAACTGGTTGATGAGCAATGCAAGTAACACAAAAATCAAAGCGGGCTGCAATACCCAGCCAACGATACGATAGACGCTGACCCCAGCGGCACGCATGACGACCAGCTCACTTTTATTCGCCAGCAACCCTAGTCCAACGACCGCACCGAGTAGAGCGCCAGTCGGTATAAACTCTTCTAAAAAGTAAGGCGAGCGATAAAAGATATACTTAATCGCCTCGCCCATTGTATAGCTCTCGTCTAGAGAATCTAGCTCTGACAAATAAGAAAAGATAATTTGTAGCGCCCACAAACCGATGACTGCGCCGATAATGGCCAACAACGCATTCAACTTTACGTAACGGCTAAGCACGGTTAAGGTATCAGGCTTTTTGGCGAGTTGAGCTGTAAAGTTTGGTGAGCGAGATGCCTGAGATTTAGAAAATAAAGAGCGCATTAAGACTGCCCTCCTTGTGAGCCATTGCTTTGAGTGTCAATCAGCGCGACCGGCGCATGGTTTTTTAGCCGAAAGCGCAGACGATGCTGCACCCGACTGCCCCAGTTCATATAGAGCGCCAGTGCCATAAATCCTAGGATGAGCCAAGTATAAGCCCAGACGCTAACCGTGCCTTTGCTCACTGCACTCTTTAGCGAGATAATACCTAAAGCACAGCTGACGAATAACAAGATGGCAGGAAACAAACGCAGCCAACGTCCTTGACGCGGACGTACTTGCGCCAGTGGGACGGCGAGCATTGGAGCGATAATCATCAGCCACGGCAGAGCAAAACGGTAGCCAAGCTCACTTTGTGCTGCACGCAGCGCACTCTCACCACCGAGTTGAGCACTGCCGCTTGCCGCTTGCCATAAGGGGCCAATTGCTTGGGTTTCGATATTGTCTTCGGTGATGACTTCTTGTGCCGATTCCGTCAAGGTAATGCGGTAGCGATCAAAGCCGACTTGGTTATACTTGAGACTGCCCGCGCCGACTTCGTAACGCCGACCTTGGAATAAATCCAATTGGGTCACACCCTTGTCGCCCGTCTGCACTTGTTCGGCTCTTTTGGCCAAAGTAATGGTGTCTTTGGTGATATTTTTATTGCTTTTGCTTATCAGCGCTTGCGGCACATCTGGAATGTCTAGTTGTTCTGCGGTGGCAGGATCAATCTTATTATCAACATCCATCGCGGCGGCTTTTTTGCTGCTGCCTTTTGCTTCTGGCTCAGACTGAATGAGTATCACATCTTGCAGCTGTTTTTTATCGTCGCTAAGACTGCCGACATACAGATGATAATTGCCACTACTGATAAACTCATTGGGGCGAATCAAATCAAAGGCGCTGGTAAAGGCCTGCTGCTGCCACACCGCCTCAGATGAGCGCACACCCCACGGCTTACCGACCACTGACAATGCTGCCTCACCAACGAATAAGGCCAATATTAATGGCGTCATCAGCCGAGCCAGCTTACCACGCGAGACACCACTGGCATTGATAACTGCCATTTCTTGATCGACATATAAACGCCCAAACACTAGCATTAAGGCGATAAAAAATGCCAACGGTAAGATCAGCTCTAAAAAGTACGGTAAGTTATAACCAATAATGGTAAATAATAAGCTGATGTCCAGATTACCTTCAGCCGCAATACCAAAGTAACGTATCAGGCGACCGCCAAGCATCATCACCACCAAAAACCCCAATACCAAAGCGGTGGTTGAGGCAACTTGTTGGGTCATGTAGCGGCGTAATATCACAATAGGTACTCTTTAATAATGAATATGCGAACGATGTATCGCGTGCTGGGTAACAGAGGCAAGCGTAATAGGAGGCGCTACCAACGTAAGGCGACCCCAATATATAAGCAAACCAACACTTAAATAAATATAAACGTAACGGTACCACTTATAAGTCAGAACCTATCAATATAAGCGATAAAGATAACCGCTAATGCTAGCATATTTTGATAAAAAATGGCTGTGAAATGTGTGCTAAAAAATCACCCAACCCTTACTGGCGACACGTGGTTCATCACTAATAGATATTGATAAACATTGGTAGACGTTGCCAATAGCCAATGAGCCGTATCCAGCAGTCAATAAACACAAAAGACCAAGACTTCTCTGGACGCGGGCTTACGTCAGTTTAATTAAACGGTATTTTTATTTTTGGAAAGGTTTGTTTGTCATTCGTATCAAGTCGCCAATATGAGCAAGATTAATTGCTAGACTGATTGATTGTCAAAACTCATACATGTATCACACCCATTGGAGCATAAATATAATGTCTACTCCCTCTACCCTACTTGAGCTGGCTGGCGGTCAATTTGATACCCTTGATTGGTCAAATTGCGCAGTCGTCTTTATTGATTATCAGAACGAATATGTTGATGGCGCTATGCCGTTAGGTCAGGCGGGCAGCAAGGCGCTTGCAAATGCGCAGCGCTTGCTTGATAAAGCTCGTAAGCAAGACATCCCTATCTTTCATATCGCTCACCACGGCGAAGACAATGGCAAGGTCTTTGACCCGTTATCCACCAACGTCGAGATCGTTGACGGTCTAAAACCGCTAGACGGTGAAAAAATTATTACCAAAAAGCATCCTAATGCCTTTTATGATACTCAGCTACAGGCGCTTATCTCTGCTAGCGGTAAGCAGCAGGTGATTTTTGCGGGCTTTATGAGCCATATGTGTGTCAGCTCTAGCGTCAGAGCGGCATTTGATCTAGGCTTTGATAATTTTGTTTGTCATGATGCTTGTGCCACGCGCGCGCTGCCTGATTATAAAAGAGAGACAATTAGCGCGGAAGTGATGCATGATACCGCTATGGCAGCGCTGCAAGATAGATTTGCAGCCTTGGTAACGACTGACGATTTGGTTAACCATTAATTCTATTAATGGTTAACCAATAGATCAGATAAGTAGCAAACCGCTAAGTTACAGTATAGTGAGAACACTATTTACATTGCTTTTTTACCCTGTCTAATCGTCATACTAGCAATAGCATGACGATTGCCTACATCCGATTCAGTGTCAATTATTGATGACGGCGTAGTCGAATATTCTATATGCCCTAGTAAGATAGTGCAGCAAAAAAATAAGAAAACATTACCTAACCCTTGCCAACTGCGCAGCAATTAGCTGATATGCTACACTACAATAATAATCAATGGGCTAATCCGTTTCATCGCGGACAACAACAGCCTAACTGACGTTCGTTATTTTGATTGACCAGTTTTTTGCATAAGGTCAATATAAGATCAATGACGAAAAGTCATCATTGACAATTTTATTTTAAAAATAGTGATGTGCTATGAAAGTAGCAAAATGCCGATATTGTCTTCATCACTTATTTGTATAGTCGGTTCACTATAATTTAGATACAAGGAAGGCGAGTGAAAGTACTACAAATAGTAGACTGAGCGAGCCTAACGCCGTAGCTGATTTATAGAGGATTGACTATACTTCTAAATTTATAACTCTAATAAGGATAACTATATGAATATTAAATTATCTCAGCACCTACCAAAAACTCATACTCAAAAAATTCTAAAAAAAGAAGCCAAAAGCAAAGACGAAGCCTGTTTGGTAGTCTTAGTGGATGATAAAAAGAACATCCTTGCTGAATCAGTGTTGGCAGACTATAGCGCTCGTATTGAGCAATTGATTGAAGTCTCTCACTTCAACGGTAAAGTTGGTGAAACGGTTGTTGATTATGCCTTAGCGGGTGATAAAAAAACCACCAAGCAAAACCCTGTCCAGCTATTGTTGGTCGGTGTCGGTAACGTTGATAAACTCAACAATACCATCCTGCAAAAAATCACCAAAACCATCTATAGCAGCACACAAAAACGGGTAGCCTCTATTACTGTTGCCTTAGGTGACGCGCTGGAAGAAAACCAGTTTGGTCAATTCGCGCTTAACTTGTTGGCAGCGACTTATCGTTTTGATAAATATAAATCTGAGCAAAGTACCCCAGAATTAACCGATATCTATTTAGTTGCTGATGAATCACTACAGCCAGCATTGGACTTTGCTCAGTCAGTTTTTGCCGGTCAAAGTTTGACTCGCGACGTGGCTAACGAACCCGGCAATATCTGCTTCCCTGCCTATATGGCAGAGCAAGCAGAAGCGTTGGCAAAAACCTATCCTGACTTATTAAAAGTTACGGTATTGGGTGAAGAAGAGATGTCAGCGCTAGGCATGGGTTGCTTCTTAGCTGTGGCACAAGGCTCTGCTAAAGAAGGTAAGCTGGTCATCATGGAATACTATGGCAAGTCAAAATTCAGTGCCAACACTGGTAAATCTACCCTTAGCAGCGCAAAAGTAACGGGCGGTCTCAAAGCTTTGGCGGATAAACTACCAACCAAAGCGGCTAACAAAAAAGCCGCTAAAAACAACGATGACATGCAAGCTGCCAATGATGACGCACCTATCGTATTGGTCGGTAAAGGCGTAACCTTTGACTCAGGTGGTATCTCAATCAAGCCCGGTGCGGCGATGGATGAGATGAAATTTGATATGGGTGGTTCAGCGTCGGTACTCGGTACGATTAAAGCGCTATGTGAAGCGCGTCTACCGATTAACGTTGTGGGTGCGCTCGCCTGTGCGGAAAACATGCCATCAGGTGATGCAACGCGCCCAGGTGATATCGTAAAAGCCATGAACGGCAAATCGGTTGAAATTTTAAATACCGATGCGGAAGGTCGATTAGTACTGGCAGATACTTTATGCTATGTGCAACGCTATCAGCCAAAAGCCATTATCGATGTGGCCACATTGACGGGTGCTTGTGTCGTTGCTTTAGGTCATGTACGCTCAGCTGTATTCAGTAATGATGAAGATGTCTTGTTTGATTTAGAAAATGCCAGTAACCTATCTGGTGATCTCATTTGGCATATGCCGTTGGATGATGAATATCAGTCATTAATCGACTCGCCTATCGCAGATATGCAAAACATCGGTGGTAAAGGTGCAGGTGCAGTGACTGCTGCATGCTTCTTGTCGCGCTTCGTCGAAGAAGGTCAAGCATGGGCACATCTAGACATCGCTGGCACGGCATGGAACTCGGGTAAAGATAAAGCAGCCACTGGTCGCCCTGTACCGCTATTTATGCAATACTTAAAAAACAGCGCGAATATGGTCTAATCCGTTGACGAAAACCAACTTATGAAAACTACTTTATGAAAATCAGTTTATGAAAGTTAGCTTTTATGTATTAAGCGACAGTAAAGCCCAAGATTTCTTGGGCTTTATTTGTCAGTTGACCCAAACGGCGCTCAATAAAAGCAATCAGTCGTTGCTAATTCTTATTGAAAAAGACGATGAATTATCATCCTCGCTTGATGAAGCACTATGGGCACAAGAGGCGACGAGTTTTATACCGCATCAACGCCTGTTCGCTAAAAGTGATGAAAGTGCTAATGCTAAAAGCGATAACACTGAGGTTGCTACCAATGAACAGTTAGCGCCTGTTCTGCTTGGCGGATATATGCCAGCAGATTTCAACGGTATCGTCATCAATACAACGGCACAGCCCGTGAATACCTTTATGCAAGCGACCAGTAATGCTCAACCGACCCGTATTCTTGAGCTGATTAAACCTGACGCGACGAGTGTGCAACAAGGTCGTGACAAATATAAGCACTATCAACAATTAGGCTATGAGCTGACTCATTTTAAAGTCTAACCTTTAATATCTCTTCTATTTTTTCACGATAAAAATGCTTCCATCTTCCTCATACAACGCTATGCTCTTAGCTCTATATACCCTCCTATCTGCTTAGACAGGTATGGGTTAAAGGTAGGCGCTTATCTTAAAAAATGCTACCATCCTTCGATTAGTTTTCCGTTTTCATTATAAATGTATTATTTATCGTCGAAACTGTTTTAAGTGGCTACAAGGCAACCGAGCGCAAATCGTACACTTAGGTACAGGAAGCGAGGGTAACGCCGTAACCATTTACAAATGCTTCGACCATATCGACTAACTCGAGGTTGTATAGATGCGTTCATTGATTGCGATGTACCAGCGTATAGGGCTGGTGCCGCTCATTATTATTGGTTTAATATTAGGGGTATTAATTGGTTGGTTGGCACCAGATACCGGTATAGCACTAGGCTTATTGGGTACGCTATTTGTGGGTGCACTAAAAGCGGTGGCGCCGATACTGGTATTTATTTTGGTCATCGCAGCGATTAGTCAGCATCGTAGTGGCAATGAAGTCTTCGTCAAGCCTGTGCTCATTATGTATATGTTCGGCACTTTTTTGGCCGCCCTCACTGCGGTGGGCGCAAGCTTCTTATTCCCGACCGAGCTGACGTTAGTGAATGCTACTATCGAGCAAGTACCACCGGCGAACCTCAAAGAGGTGTTGACCAATTTGCTGATGAATTTGGTTGCCAACCCTATCAACGCCATCGCTGAAGCCAACTATATCGGTATATTAGCGTGGGCAATCATCATTGGCTTTGCGCTGCGTCAAGCCAGTGATACGGCTCGTACTGTCGTCGGTGATTTTGCGGATGCTATCTCGCAAGTTGTGAAATGGGTCATTGCTCTAGCGCCCTTTGGTATCTTAGGTCTAGTTGCCAATACCGTCGCGGAGACAGGCTTTGGTGCATTAGCGGGTTATGCGCGTATCTTAATGGTACTGGTCGGTTGTATGCTATTTATCGCCTTGGTCGCCAACCCCATTATCGTGCTGATTAAGACGGGCAAAAACCCTTACCCACTGGTATTCACTTGCCTGCGCGAATCTGGTATTACCGCCTTCTTTACCCGTAGTTCTGCGGCCAATATTCCCGTCAATATGAACCTTGCACGTAAACTGGGTCTGCATGAAGACACTTATTCAGTAACGATTCCACTGGGCGCGACCATTAATATGGCAGGCGCGGCGATTACGATTAACGTCTTAACGCTGGCTGCAGCTCATACCTTGGGTATCGAAGTGACGTTCGCTTCAGCGCTGCTACTCAGTCTGGTGGCAACCATTAGTGCTTGCGGTGCGTCTGGTGTCGCTGGTGGTTCATTGTTACTGATTCCATTGGCGGCGAGCTTGTTTAGTATTCCAAACGAAATCGCCATGCAAGTGGTGGCAATTGGCTTTATCATCGGTGTTATTCAAGACTCTGCAGAAACAGCACTGAACTCATCGACTGACGTACTATTTACCGCAGCAGCTGATCCTAAATATTCGCGTTAATTGATAGATATTCAGATTGATAAATTAAGAACCACAAACAGAAAAGGGCCTCATTTAATCAGTGAGGCCCTTTTTATTGTCTGCTGTTTACTACTGCTTCAAGTGTTCAATATCCACTTCAATGACTGGCGTCTGTAGATCTATCTGACGTTTTAGTTGACGTAGTTGTTCCACCTCGTCTAATAGCTCCAGTATCAAGCCAATCGCTGGTACGCTGGCTTCAAAGTCGCGACTTAGACGCGAAGCACGGCGCACAGTCGTCAGCTGATAACCGGTAAATTGCTGATGCTCTGGCACATCATATTCAATGATGTTTTCTTCAATCAGTTCGATGACCCATTGGCGCTCTTGACCACAGGCGGATACCAGCTCATCTAAGCTCATGATAATGTCGGTAAATTCAGGCGAGTTTTTCATAATTATTATCCTCGTATGCTCTTTATTTCATCGTTATCGTATTCATCTCTGTTCGTTGTTGCTTATTGCAGTAATGAGCCATTGTTATTAACACTCTATTTAACATTCTATTTAACGCTCAATAGCGGTATCAGCAAAGGCTTGCTTTAACTGCTCGTAAGCTTGGGTTGCAGCCTCGCTGCTAATCTCAGGGTTGACGATGTTTAAGGTTAAGTATAAATCACCCGCTTGCTTAGCAGGGATACCCTTACCTTTTAAGCGTAAGTTGCTACCAGATTTACTGTTTTTAGGAATCGTCACACCAAGCGTACCTGCTGGTGTAGTTAGATTGATTTTTTCACCCAATGCCGCTTCCCATGGCGCTATGTTTACTGTCTGATAAACATTCGCGCCTTCGATACGGATATTGGCTGCATGGCGAATCTTAACTTTTAAGAATAAATCGCCATTTTTACCACTACCACCGCCAGCAGCACCTTGTCCTGTTAAGCGAATTTGCTTGCCATCAGTGATACCTTTGGGGATTTTAATTTTTAGGGTTTTATTGTCATAATCGACGCTGCCGTTGGGCTGACGCACAGGGACGTTTAGCTTAATACTATAGTCATCACCGCTATATACCGAAGACAAATCAACGGTAATCTCTGCATGTTGGTCTTGACCCTTGCTATCTTGTGCGCCAAAACCACCACCAAATTGATCGAAGCCAGCACTTTGAGAGCGGCTACCTGCCTGCCCATTGGTTGAGCCACGTGCGCCGCGACCAAATGCCGAGAATATATCATCGAAGCGAAAGCCACCATCGCCGTAGGCTGCGCCATCACCAAACTGGTCTTTGATATCTTCCCAGCGAAAGCCATCCTGCCCAGCGCCCGCTGATTGACCACCGAAGCCACCAAAACCGCCAGTGCCAGCTTGACCAGCAAACGGATTGCTTAGCATGGCATCATATTCAGCGCGCTTGTCTTTATCTCTAATGGTCTCGTAAGCGTTATTGATTTCAGCAATCTTATTATCAGCGTCCGGATCGTCACTGACATCTGGATGAAATTGACGAACAAGCTTACGATATTTTTTCTTAATATCAGCATCAGAGGCGTCTTTTTTGACCCCTAAAATATCATAGTAATTTTTCTCTGCCATATTGTTTTTCCTTATCGCATTTATTTCTAATAAATTCAGTTAATACATAATATGGGGATAATGAGTCAATATTTCATTTTTCGCTTGCTGCGGTAATTAATAAGGGGGTATTAGTAATACAGTAATGATGACAAGCGAGACTCGACGTTGGGTTATCTGAATGACCTAATCCCTCATTATTCGCATGTGTCACTATATTGATGTGTGTCACTGTATTAGCGTTTATCACTATGATTCTGGCATCATTTTTCTTTGACAACTGTTGGCGTAATGTCAATTTGGTTTACATGCTTTTATGGCTCATTACCAGTGAGGCTTTATCTGTCTACTTACTTTTAGACGGCAGAATATGTTTTTTCAAAGCATTGCACTGGTAAACACTTGGTATTACAAAATTCAAAAACCGTTTAATCAAAACGATGAAAATATTATTGCTAGATGCTTTTGATGATACCCGACTTCTTACACCTTACAAAACAGTAATAATATAGCAAGTTTTTTTTACATTAGTTTGTACCTAGTTTCTTATCTCAAATATGATAGCGTTGAGTTACTCTAACATACTGATTAAAAATAATACTGCAAGCGTCTTATTATAAGGGCTGAGCCTTACAAGAACCTTGTTTAAACTGCTCCTAACCTCGTCTGAGGGCAATTAATTTTTCTTTTAAATCAATGCTTTATTCTACATTTTTACTGGTCATTAGTTGATTATTACTATGGAAATATTTGACCTCTAGCGTTCTTTTACAGAGCAGTAAGGATATGACAAGCTATGTACGTTAAAATGGATATAGTGTTCATGCTCATAGGGAGTATGGACGATATAGGCAAGCCTACCTGTCTATTTTATAAATCGCTTAAAGGTATTAAATGTCTTATTTCATCAAGTCTTTAGTTATCACTTTATCACTACTGTTAAGTACCACAGTGTTCGCTGGTAATACCAGCTATTACGGTAGTAAGTTTCACGGTAAGCGTACAGCCAGTGGCAGTATCTTTAACATGAACTCTTTGACCGCTGCGCATAAAACCTTGCCATTCGGTACGAAGGTACAAGTGACCAATAAAAAGACCAAGCAGAGCGTGATCGTAAAAATTACGGATAGAGGGCCTTTCATTCGAGGACGCATTCTTGATTTATCTAAAGCTGCTGCTAGTCAGATAAACTGCGAGCTTTGTACGACCACAATGAAAATACTCTCTTATGGTGATGGTAAATACCGTCTGCAATAATGTAATAAAAAGGGAGAGCTAACGCTCTCCCTTTTTTTATGCTTGTTATTATCAGTGAATAACCACTTCACTCATCATGAAACCTATTTATTCAAAACCAGCTTCCATTTCCTCTAGCGTCGTCATAGACAGCAATAGTTTCTCTTCATTGTCGCTGTGCTGCTGCTGTAGCGCTGTTTGTTCATTGAGCAAAACCAATAAATCAGACTTACGGCTTTCTTCATATAGCTGAGTATTAGCCAGCTTTTCTTCTAAAGCCATGAGCTGCTCATCAATGTTAGCCAATGCCTTTTCTGTATTTTCGATATCACGACGTATCGGCGCGGTCAATTTACGTTGTTCAGCGGCCATTTTGCGCAGCGCATCTTTACTAAGCGTTGGCTGAAGAGCTTCGTTTTTTGCTGGTGCTTTGTTAGTAGAGGAAGAATTATTAGATGCTCCTTCTACTGTTTCACGTGAAACAAACTTCTTATTGGCTTTTTTATTCTTTTTCTTACTGCTACTTTTGTCTGTCGAGTTCTCTTGCTTGCGCTTTTCTGCCAGCCACTTACCATAGTCGCTGATGTCGCCGTCGAATTCTTCGATTATACCGTCATGAACCAAAAACAGCTCATCACAGACGTTGGCAATCAACTCGCGATCATGCGAGACCAGTACCACTGCCCCTTCAAACCCTTGCAAGGCGATGGTCAATGCTTGGCGCATTTGTAAATCCAAATGGTTGGTTGGCTCATCGAGTACAAGGACGTTCGGACGTTGCCAAACGATCAAAGCTAGCGTTAAGCGCGCACGCTCGCCACCAGAGAATAGCTCACTGATGGTATCGATACGGTCGCCACGGAAATCAAAGCTACCTAAAAACGAGCGCAGCATCGCATCAGACGTTTTACCTGCTAGGCGACGTAACATCTCGATTGGGGTTGCCTTAGGATCAAGGATATCCATTTGATGCTGATTAAAGTAGCCAAGTTTGAGCGTATCTGAAACCTTGTAACTGCCTTTTAATACCCTAAGCTCACCGACCAAGGCTTTAACCAACGTCGATTTACCCGCGCCATTCATCCCAAGCAGCCCGATACGAGTATCAGGGGTTACTTGCACATTGGCATTATAAAGTAGGGGCGTATCGCTATAACCAATATCGGCATCGGTTAGCTCAATCAATGGCGAGCTCATATTCGCTGGCTCATAAAAGCGGAACGAAAACGGGTTGTCTGCCATCATTGGTGATAGCTCTGCCATGCGCTCAAGCTGCTTGATACGGCTCTGTGCTTGTTTGGCCTTACTGGCCTTGGCACGGAAGCGACGAATAAAGTCATCCAAATGTGCCTTAGTCGCTTCTTGCTTTTCAAACGCTTGCTGCTGCTGCGCCATACGCTCATGACGGGTACGGATAAACTGCTGATAGTTACCCGTATAAAGGGTGATTTTTTGCTGCTCAACGTGCAAGATATGACCGACAGTATTGTCTAAGAAGGTTTGGTCATGTGAGATCACGATGACCAGACCGGTAAAGGCATTAATCCAAGTCTCAAGCCACAGAATGGCATCCAAGTCCAAATGGTTGGTTGGCTCATCGAGTAGCATTAAGTCAGCACGGCTCATCAAGGTTTTGGCGAGGTTTAAACGCATACGCCAACCACCCGAAAACCCTTCTACGGGCAGCTCATGTTGATTGGTATTAAAACCAAGACCCGCCATGATTTGCGCGGCTTTAGTCGGTGTACGATAGCCATCGATCTCATCAAACTGCTGATGCAACACCCCAATCTGCTCATCACTGACACTGCTCAAATCATTTAAAGCCGCGTTAATCTCATACCACTGCTCGTCACCACTTAACACATAATCAATCGCCGTTTGCGCACTCGCACCCACTTCCTGCGCCATATGCGCCACATGCCAGCTATCAGGAATGCTCACTTCGCCCCTATCAAGGGTAACCTCGGTATCGCCTGTGCCCATTCGCGTCAGTAATAAGGCAAACAAGGTCGATTTACCAGTGCCGTTATTGCCCGTTAAGCCAACTTTGTGGCCCGGATGTAGCTGGAAGCTTGCCCCTGCAAACAACTCACGACCATCACGGCGAACACCAACGTCTTTAAATTCGATCATATAATTTCTTCATCTCAACAGTAATATAAAATATAAGGCAATAAAAAACACACATCTGGCATGTTAACTGGCGGCTATTATTTCAAACGCTTGCCCCATAGGCAAACGATTAAATAACTATTTCAAAACCAAGCAGTTATTGTGCTAAAAAAGCCAGTCTTAAAACCCGTATGGACGATGATCCCTCTTGACAAACTAATCGTGACCCCCATTATGATATACTGCCAAAAGCGTAATGCCCGCAGACAACTAAAGGGTTGTGATGGCGCAACTACCAACCTTATAATAACCAAACGACATTGCTATAACGACAGCACCCAATTGAATCAAACGCCGCGCGTATCTTTATTTGCAACCATATAAGTTGCAAACCCAAACAGGACGACGACCGCATTTGATCCTAGCAACTGAGGTAGATATGAACGAATCAGCCAACCAATTTAATCCAAGCTCAAGCCAGCCGGTAGATCCTACCGTATTAAGCCTAACCGACAGTGCCGCACAAAAAGTGCGGCGCTTGCGCGAAGAAGAAGGTGACAGCGATCTTATGCTGCGCGTCTATGTGACTGGTGGCGGCTGCTCAGGTTTTTCTTATGGCTTTAACTTTGCCAATGACCTAAATGAGGACGATGCCAACTTTGATAATGGCGACGTCACTCTAGTGGTAGACTCTTTAAGCTATCAGTATCTGCAAGGCTCTACCGTTGATTATACCGAAGGACTAGAAGGCGCGCGCTTTATCGTCACCAACCCGAACGCCACGACTACTTGTGGTTGCGGCTCGTCATTTTCCATCTAAGTTAAATAGTGGATTTAGGCTTTTGATTGATAACTATTATTAATCAATGCTAAATAAATAGAAAACTATTGTGATAAATTAAGTGTACGGTTGTATACTTAATATCATATTGCGCGCCGATAATCCGACTAAAAGCCTATTTGGTCGGTTTTTTATTGTTTTATTATAAGGATATGCTTAAATATCACCACAGTTTGAGTAGCTATATTAATCAATTCGAATGTAAGCTGATTAATCGAAGCTATTAATTGATGACATTTTTGAGAAACTCTCTTTATATCCCAAACAATTAAGGTACATGACAATGGCTAAGTTAACACTTGATGCATTAAACGAGATTGACGGCTTTATCGCAGCAGCATTAGTAGATAGTGAATCAGGTCTAGCACTTGCAACTCTAGGTACGGGCATCGATCTTGAGCTTGCCGCTGCTGGTAACACGGAAGTATTGCGCTCTAAACGTAAGGTTGCCGCAGCACTAGGTCTGAATGAGAGCATCGAAGATATCCTGATTACCCTAAGCAAGCAGTATCACTTGCTACGTCCATTAGTACGCAACGACAACTTGTTCTTATATCTTGTGCTTGATCGTCAAAAGTCAAACCTAGCGATGGCACGTCATAACCTAAAAAGCTTTGAAACTGAATTAGATTTTTCTTAAGTCAGTAATGAGCCCGTTATAACTCACTCATTTGCTCGTGATAATATCCGCACCTATCTTGATTGATAGTAGTGTTCTAAAGCATCTACCCACTTGGTAGGTGCTTTTTTTAGTTTAGCCAATCCCTTGTTTTTGGCAATAAATTTTTTATTATCAATGATATAGACAACAATCACTTACTGACCTAAAGTATTCATGAGTAACTATAAAACGTGTAATACCGACGTAAATACGCCAAGTTTATTAGCCAAACAGCTATCAACTGACTTTAAGCAAAGCTTATTGTATTTGTAATTGTCCGTGGTTTTCAGGGTGGCTTTGAGCTAAACTGACGTCATTATTAATCTAAATACCTACCTCTTTTATGGTCATACACCTGTCGTGTTTTGAGCCGCCATAACAAATAACAATAGATGACTATTATGAGTAATTTTGCACATAGGTTTGTTAGTTTTGAAATCCCTAATTGGTTTGATACCCAGCACTTAGCGGGTATGCTGCGCGGTATCGAAAAAGAAGGTCTGCGCGTCAAGCCCGATGGCTATTTGGCGCAAACGCCGCACCCAATCAAACTTGGCTCCAAGCTCACGCATCCCTTTATTACAACCGATTATTCTGAGAGCTTGCTTGAGCTCATCACTGACCCAAAAACCAGCCCCAAAGAGACGCTAAATATGCTGCGTCAGCTCCATCTTTTAGTGTACCAAGGTATGCCTGAAGGTGAGCTCATGTGGCCGCTATCGATGCCATGCATGCTGTCATCCAAAGACGAAGACATCCCTTTGGCGGATTATGGTAGCTCTAACACGGGTAAGCTAAAAACGTTATATCGTAGTGGTCTGGGTATTCGTTATGGTCGCCGCATGCAGACGATTGCTGGTTTGCATTACAACTTATCTTTCGGTGACAACCTATTCGAAGCGTGGCAAGCAAAAGTACCAGCTGCGCAAAGCCAAACGTTGACAGAATTTAAGAATGAGAAGTACCTAGGTCTGATTCGCAACTTTAAGCGCCTGACCAGTCTGGTGCTTTATTTGCTAGGTGCCAGTCCCAGTGTCTGTCCTTGTTTTATAGCAGGACGCGAGCACGATTTAGAGCTGCTCAACGATTCAACTTATTACAAGCCTGCAGCGACCAGCCTACGTATGGGCAAGCTTGGCTATACCAATAGTGTGCAAGAGCAGCTAGATATTCGCTATAACTATCTACCAGAGTATGTCGCTGGCCTACGCCGCGCGATTCAAACGCCGCACGAGAGCTTTGAAAAGCTTGGTTTGGATGATGCTGAGGGTCATCCTATCCAGATCAATAACCATATTCTACAAATAGAAAATGAATACTATAGCCCTATCCGACCCAAACAAATTGCGATAAGTGGCGAGACACCTACCGAAGCGCTGGAGCGTCGCGGCATCGCTTACGTTGAGTTCCGCGCTATTGATCTCGATCCTTATAGCGATATCGGTATCCGTCTATCGAGCGCTTGTTTTTTAGAAGTGATGGCGCTTTATTGCTTGCTAAATGATTCGCCTGAATTGATGCCTGAGGAAGAAGAAGCGCTGGCCATCAATCTTGAGCGCGTGGTCAATGAAGGTCGCCGTGACAATTTGCACATCATGAATAATGGTGCGGAGCAATCACTAGAAAGCTGGATGTTGATACACCTAGATCGTATGCAACCTCTAGCCGCCCTACTCGATGCGCACTATGGTGGTAATGACTACCGTGCGGCGGTAGCATTGATGCAAGGCAAAGCGGGACATTCTGAATCGACCATATCGGCGCAAGTAAACTCTGATAGCAAACGTCTAGGCAGTTTATGGCAGCTGGGCTTTACCTTAGCGCAGCAGCATCGTGATTCTCTCTTGCAACAAACTCTTAGCCCCAACAACCAAGCCAAATATGAAGTATTGGCTGAAAAATCAATACTTCAGCAAGCAGAAATTGAAGCCGCCGAGACCGAAGACTTTATGGACTTCTTACAACAGTATCGCTAATTAACGTTTTCTATTGTTCATGGTATTTTATTGTTTATAGTGTTTTATTGATTATAGTGTTTTATTGATTATTTTATAAGAGTATTTGACCAATGCTAAAGCTAACCACCTACCGTAACTTGCAAGTCTTTTTGGTATTAATGGCAGTGATAGGAATGAGCTTTGCGCTGTTTTATTTACAGCGCCATCTGGGTCTATCACCTTGCCCACTTTGTATTTTTCAGCGTATCGGCCTGATGGTTATGGGTGGCTTTGCCTTAATAGCAGCACTGTTTAATCCGAAATCTAAAGTGGTAAGACTTATATTATGGCTTGGTAGCTTAGCAGGTATCGGCTGGGCTACTGCGGTTGCTGTGCGTCATGTCTGGTTACAACACTTGCCCGCTGACCAAGTCCCTTCTTGTGGTCCGGGATTAGACTATTGGCTCGACACCTTACCAATGAAGCAAGTCTTGAATGAAGTGTTTGCTGGTTCTGGTGAGTGTGCTGAGATTGCTTGGCGATTTATGGGCTTGAGTATTCCTGAGCAATCACTGATTCTTTTTAGCATTCTATTGATAGTGCATGTAATAATATTATGGCGCATCGTACGCCCTGCTACCCCTATTCGTCGTGCTTAACAGCAATCGGCGCGGCTAACTACCAAGCAAGATAACGCTTTATACTTTTATACAATGGCAAATCTCTAACATAAAGGGATTTGCCATTTTTTTATGCGCTTTCTTTTTTATGCGCTGTATTTATCGCTGTTATTGAATCGCTATTATTTATTATAAGTGTCGTTATAAGTGCTACCCTATCTGTTCTCCCATCGAGTTGATTATAACAAAAAGTCCACATAGATATCTTTGAGCTTTGGTATGGTGAGACAGCTTGTATACTTAAATGGTATAATGATGTGTTTTAATTATACATTCGTTAACTATCAACCATTAGCTACTAGCCATTAATGAACAAGCACAATGTTCAATATCTATAGCTCAGCCTTATTATTAATCGATACCAACCGATAAAACAATGCCGTCAGACGCCTAATACGGACTCAGTAAGCTCGTCCGCTTTTATCTCTGATAACAGCCATTGAGCTTCGGCGATCGCGCTGGCTCGGTCATAATTGACAATACTCGTAACGTTTCTAGAATCTATTTAAAAACTGTTTTTGGTATGCCATGATATATCTTACGTCTATTTTTTCTACCAGTTCTAATATCATAAGACGCGCTCGTCGACCCTTATTAGCCGTGCCTATCTGCTTACTGCTTATTGGTTGCGACAGCTCTTCGTCGACGACCAATAAAGGCATAAGCACTAAAGTTGCCCCCGTCGATAATACGGAAAACGCTGCTCTGCAAGATGCTGCGCAAGACAATCAGCAAACGGATACTGATATATCGGCCAATGCAGATACAGGTCAATCGCTCATTAACGCCGCCCAACCCGATGATGACACGCATACACGTCACTCACTCATGATCTCAGAGCCAAATGATAATAGTGCATTACAGGCTACGTTAATGGGCGATTATGGTGGTATGGTTCCTTGCGCATCTTGCGACAATATCGATATTACTCTGAACTTATTCGCCGATGGTTCAGTGTTAAAAACCAGCCTCTATAATAGTGCTGAGCCGCCGCGCCAGCCATTGCTCGAGTCGGGTATTTATCGCCAAGACAATGATACAATTACGATTGTTTATGAAAGTAAGCATATCGAAACCTATCATATCCAAGACAACCATCTGGTGATGATGGATGAGTACAAAAATCCCAACGGTGACTATACTTTGTCACGCAGATAAAAGTGCAGCAGTATAAAAGATTGAATACACTCAATCTAATGATGCCAAATAAGCAGTCGCATAACGCCTATCTATTGGGCGTTTTTTATTGGTCATCCAACAGTGTTTACTTTACAATAAGTGCCTGCTGGCTATAGAACAACCGAGCGCAAATAGGTCGTTTAGTATAGCAAGCGAGGTTTGCGCCGTAACCATTTATCAATGCTCTGATATAGCCAGCACTCGTGACCAATAGGTTGGGTACGTCCTAAAATACGCAGCGCTTTGATGTTGCTACCTTTTCGGATAACTCTACAATTTCATTTTCTTATTCAAGCTCGTACGGAACGTCTATGCATATTCATATTCTTGGTATTTGTGGTACTTTTATGGGCTCATTGGCCTTATTGGCACGCGAACTTGGACATACGGTCACGGGCTCAGATGCCAATGTCTATCCACCGATGTCTACCCAACTTGAAGATGCGGGCGTGACGATTGAGCAAGGCTATCTGATAGAGCACTTGCAGCCAGCGCCAGATTTAGTCGTCGTTGGTAACGCCATGAAGCGCGGGATGGATGTCATCGAATATATGCTAGACACAGGTCTACGCTATACTTCAGGGCCACAATTTTTGTCTGAAAAAGTGTTGCAGTCGCGTCACGTCATCGCCGTTGCCGGTACTCATGGTAAAACCACGACGACGACCATGCTTGCCTGGATACTGCATTATTCAGGTATTGATGCAGGGTTTTTGATTGGTGGTGTGCCGCTAGTCGATACCACTGACGAGCATTTGCAGCAAGTTTTTGCACATAGCAGCTATTTGGGTGCTGAGAAAACCAATGATGCAGCAGAAAAAACTGGCTATTTCGTGATTGAAGCTGATGAGTATGATTCGGCGTTTTTTGATAAGCGTTCAAAATTCGTTCATTATCGCCCGCGTACCGCTATTTTAAACAACCTTGAATTTGATCATGCTGATATTTTTGCAGATCTCGATGCTATCCAGACCCAGTTCCATCACATGGTACGCATGATTCCGAGCACGGGTAAAATTATCATGCCGGCAGCAACTATTAGCCTAGAAGATACCTTAGCAAAAGGCGTTTGGACGCCTATTTGGCGCACGGCAGTGATTGACTCAACAGAGGCTAATGCTAATGACGGCGACAATAATACGACTCTAAAAAACAGTAGCGACTGGCAAGCCGAACTTATTAGCAAAGACGGCGGTCAATTCAAGGTTAGTTTCGCAGCTGATAAAGAAGCCACAGCGCTCATCGATTGGTCGATGAGCGGTATTCACAACGTCAATAATGCACTGGTTGCTGTCGCCGCTGCCTATAATGTTGGCGTCGATGTCAAAACTGCTTGCGCAGCGTTATCAGCATTTGCTGGTATCAAGCGTCGTATGGAACTCATCGGTGATGTAAATAATATTTTAGTGTTTGATGACTTTGCCCATCATCCGACTGCCATCACCACCACGTTGGATGGTGCCAAAAAGAAACTGGCTGATAGACGCATTTGGGCAATCATTGAGCCACGTAGTAACACCATGAAAATGGGTATTCATCAAGACAGTTTGGCTGAGTCTGCCGCCCTTGCCGACTATACACTTTGGTATGAGCCTACTGGTCTCGAATGGGGTCTAAAAGACGTCATCGACAATGCCAATACTGCCAATCCTAATATCGACAACCAACAGGTACTCTCTAGCGTCGATGCTATTATTGAACATATCACTAGCCATGCAAAAGCTGGTGATGCGATTGTCATTATGTCTAATGGCGGCTTTGAGAATATTCATCAGCGCCTATTAACGGCCTTGCGCGAGCAATAGTTCAACCGACCAATCAAAACTACTGTCAGAATGATAGCGTCGCTTATTAATCATAAACGGCGCTATTTTTATGCTCATCTTTTATAAATTATAATCAACTCAGACTAGGGTCTGTTGAATATTCAAATATTAGCGACATTGCTACCTTTTTAACCTTTCGTTTACCTATTGCACCTGTGCGATAGCAATTCGAGGTTTTTTCTCACATAGCCCGTACACTGGTAACATTTTGTGCTTACTCTTATTCCTATAGAGTCCTTACAATGTATTTATCAAAACCATTAATAATTAATAATACATTTAAATTACAATAAATTAGGAGAATGAAATGGGCTTTATTTGGATGATTATCGTAGGTTTGGTCGCTGGTCTATTAGCACGAGCAATTAAGCCAGGTAGCGACCCTATGGGTTGGATTATGACCATTGTCTTGGGTATCGTTGGTGCTTTATTGGGTGGTGTCATTGCTAGCGTTATCGGCATAAATGCTGATGGTGGCTTTACTGGTCTAATATTCTCAGTAATCGGTGCCATTATCTTGCTCTTCATCTATGAGATGATCATGAGCAAACGTGGTGTATAACCTCTAATTAAACAGTTTGGTCAGACAAAGTGAGCAAAACCACTTGAGTTGAACCAACGAGCGTTTAACCGAGACCAATCGAAAAGCCTTGCTATTTGCAGGGCTTTTTTATGACCCTAATAAAAGTGACTATCTTGGTTTTTACTATGCTAAAAAGTAATAGTTGCGCGAAAGTATTGATAAGCATTACTTTTGTCCCCATTTATCTTATAATATCAACCCTATTTTGTCCTTATCATTGAGGTGAGCGTTATGGCTTTACTCCCTATCTTAAGCTATCCAGACCCGCGCTTACGCACGATTGCGAAGCCTGTCAAGGAAGTCACTGCTGAAATCAAAACCTTAATCGCTGATATGATTGAGACCATGTATGACGCCCAAGGTATTGGTCTGGCTGCCAGTCAAGTCGATCGTCATATTCAGCTCATCGTTATCGATTTGTCAGAAGATAAAAACGATCCAAAGGTTTTTATTAACCCAAAAGTCACGCCATTGGTAGAAGAAAAGCAACCGTATGAAGAAGGTTGTTTGTCAGTCCCTGAGGTCTATGATAAAGTTGAACGCCCTAATAAAGTGCGCATTGAAGCCTTAGATGAGAACGGCGAAAAGATCGATGAAGAAGTCGAAGGCCTACTTGCCGTCTGTATCCAGCATGAGATGGATCATCTAAATGGGGTCATATTCGTCGATTATTTATCACGTCTTAAGCAAACGCGGGCACGTGATAAAGTTCGTAAAGTGCTCAAAATACGTGAAAAGCAAGGTGAGCCAGCCGCTGAAAAGCAGCCGCAAACCACCAACTCTTAATTGGATGCATTTATAGTTAATTCAGGACCTATTGTCCGATTATCTCAAGCATGCATTGGTTTTTATTATTCATCCTATCCTGTGTTAACTTAAGGTTCCCCACCATGACCATGATCAAAATTGACCAATATTTTGACCCTGCCGGCTGGCAGAAATTCACCAAAGCTGCCGAAGGTCGCGAAACCCCATTCTTAGTGGTGGACCTGAGTCGTATCAAAACCAAATATCATGAAATGGTTGGTTTTTTTCCGAATGCCAAGTTGCATTATGCGATGAAAGCCAGCCCTGCTGTCGAAGTCATTAATCTATTGGCTGAACTGGGCTCAAACTTTGATTGTGCGTCCATTTATGAGCTTGATCGTGTCCTTGACTGCGGCGTTGAGCCATCGCGTATTTCTTATGGCAACACCATCAAAAAAGCCGAGCACGTCAAATATGCTTTTGAGAAAGGCATTGATTTGTATGCGACCGACTCAGAAGCCGATCTAAAAAATATTGCCAAATACGCTCCTGGTTCAAAAATATTTGTGCGTATCTTAGTACAAGGCTCTGAGACCGCTGAGTGGCCATTGTCTCGTAAGTTTGGTTGCCATCCAAACATGGCAATTGAGCTGTTGATTCAAGCCCGTGATTTGGGTCTAGTGCCTTATGGTATCTCGTTCCATGTGGGTAGCCAGCAAAAAGATGTTGCCGCTTGGGATGATGCCTTAGCCAAGGTCAAATATATGTTTGACTGGATGAAAAACGAAGAAGATATTAAGCTGCAAATGATCAACTTAGGCGGCGGTTTTCCAGCCAATTATATTAGTGAAGTGAATCCCGTAAAAGTTTACGCTGAAGAAATCACTCGTTATTTGACGGATGATTATGATGAGGAAGATATGCCGGAGATTATCCTAGAACCCGGTCGCTCATTGGTCGGTGGTTCAGGGGTATTGGTCAGTGACGTGGTGCTCATTTCGCGTAAGTCGCATACTGACTTGACGCGTTGGGTCTATACTGATGTGGGTTTGTTCCAAGGCTTAATTGAAACCTTGGGTGAAGCGATTAAATATCCAGTTTATACGCCTAAGATGGAAACCTCAACCAGCGAAGGTACGGTCGTATTGGCCGGTCCAACCTGTGACTCAACCGATATCATGTATGAAGAAGCAGGTTATCAATTACCAGAAGAGCTAGAAATTGGCGATAAAATCTTTTGGTTAACCACGGGTGCGTATACCAACTCGTATTCATCGGTCGAGTTCAATGGTTTTCCACCGTTAGAAGTGGTTTATATTGATTAATTCTCAGTGAATGCTCAGCAATAAGAAAAGCGCGGTACTGTGATTAGCAGTGCCGCGCTTTTTTATGCTTTTTCATCTATCATCTATGCCGCCCATTATTATAATCATTTCTAAATAAAAGAAGCACAGATGTTATAACGCGCTACTGGGACAAATTTTTCTTGCTTGCTATGCCTACGCAGACAGAGGCTACAAAAAATTAGTCCCAGCAGCACTGTATTCTTTTAAAAAATAGATCAACTATAACTCCTTGAATAACAAGGAACGATGTAATACTAACTACTGCACTAACAGCGAGATAGGCATACTATTAGTGTTATTAACAGTGCGATTACTGCCATAGCTTGAGCGTTGGGTTTGATTATTCTGTGAAATCTGACCGATCGTCACCCACTGTCCACGTGGTACGACAATGGTACTATTTAAGCGCTGACCTTGAATAGCATTATAACTATTTTGCTTATAAGACGAATGAGAACGCACGAGCTGCTCATCAACTTGTGATAACTGCACTTCGACTTGCCCGTTTGGTAGTAGCCGTGGCGTCACAGCAATGCCTTGCGTCGTTGGCAGTAATACTTGCTGCTGAATAATAATCTGCCCCGATGGTCGATTATAAGTTGGATACGTAGTGGCATGATAGGTTTGAGTCAGCGCATAGAGCGTGCCTGTACTAATGCTCGCGGCACTACCAGATAGCGTTTGTACTTGATATAAATTATTGCCTTGCTGCTGACTATTGCGCTGATTAATTATCTCTGAACCCTCAATGCCGCGATTGCTAATAATAACCTGACCTTGCTGAATATTACTTTGAGAATCACTATTATTACCAACACGCACAGCAACGATCAACGCCTGTGGTTGACCGTCAATTTGACTCAGTAATTGCTGTACCGCTTGATAATTAGCGGCGGTGGTATGCAATACCAGCTTATCCTGATAAGTAGACACCGTACCGCCATCGCGACTATTATTCAATTGCTGGCGTACCGCAGGCAACAGTGCATCACCACCATAGGTATGGATGACGTAGGTTTGAAAAGTAGCTGCTTGTACGACTATCGGCAGTACCGTTAAACTTAAAGTAAATGCTATCGGACGCTTATAACTTATGGCTTTGACAGTTTTTATATTTTTAACAATGTTAAGTATAGCCACTACCCGACCAAAACTCTCTCTTAAATGTTCGCTCAACTTATTCATAATTGACCTCTAACAATAGTTAAACGCTATCAAAAGCCATACTTAGCAGCTATCAAACCATCAGCAAAAACCCTTAGTCATTTAAGTATGAGGTATTTAAGCCTTATTCATTTAAGCCTTATTCATTTAAGCCTTATTCATTTAAGCCTTATTCATTTAAGCCTTAGTCATTTAAGCCTAAAACATCCTGCATATTATATTGCCCGACTTCCTGCTTAATTACCCAAGTTGCCGCACGTACTGCACCAGCGGCAAAGGTCATACGCGCGCGCGCACGATGGGTAATCTCAACCACTTCACCATCTGCAATAAACATCACGGTATGATCGCCGATGATTTCACCGCCCCGTATCGCATGAATACCAATGCTACCCGCTTCGCGCTCGCCTGTTTGCCCTTCGCGACCATAGACAGCGACGTCCTTTAAGTTCTGTCCGCGAGCCTCTGCGACGGCCTCTGCCATCATGTAAGCTGTGCCTGATGGGGCATCGATTTTGTGCTTATGATGGGCTTCGATGACCTCTACATCCGCATCAGTGCCAAAGGCTTTGGCTGCCATGCCGAGCAACTTTAATGACAAATTAACGCCTGTTGAATAGTTACCCGCATAAACGATAGCAACTTGCTCACTCGCTTTTGCCAAGACTTTCTCTTGCTGCTCATTGAATCCTGTAGTGCCAATCACCATCGCCACCTTATGCGCTGCACAGATTTGCATATTTTGCTCAGTGGCATCTGGCAAGCTAAAATCAATCAGCACATCGATGTCATTAATAACTGTTTTTAAATCATCGACAATCTGTACATCTAAACGACCAATCGCTGCAACTTCGCCCGCATCTGCACCGACAAGGCTTGAACCTTGACGTTCAATTGCGGCGTTAAGCGCAGTTTGCGAGTTGTCCTGTACCGCTTCAATAAGCATACGCCCCATACGCCCACCGGCACCGATGACACCGACTTTAATAGCTTGGTTTTTTACTTGTTGACTCATATCTCTGTCCTAAATATTTTATT
>NZ_PJBY01000101.1:0-149115 GCF_002836005.1 Psychrobacter sp. Sarcosine-3u-12 | reverse complement strand
ATATCGACGCTTTCTTCATTGATATCGACCCCGAACAAGTTGTTTTCTAAAATACTGTTTTCGATATCAGGGTAAGCCAGACCACTACCAAACAATTTCGTCTCTAGCTCAACGATATACTCATGCTCAGCGATTAAGAAGTTTAGCGCCTCATTTAAGAACGCCCCACTGCCTACCGCAGGGTCACAAATCGTGATTTGTAATAGCCAGTCTCGATACGCATTTAATCTATCTAGAGCTACCTTTTCTTCTTCGATTCTCTTATCTGTTTTTTTTCGTTTTTTACCGCTTTTATTAATAGTAATATCTTGCTCATAATCTTCGTCATTCAATGCTAACGCTAACTTTTTGTCTTCACAAAGCTTGCCGACTGTGTTTTCGACGATATATTTGGTGATGTACTTTGGCGTGTAAAACACGCCATCTTTTTTGCGCTTGGTTTGCGATTTATCTACCACCTCACCTGTCAGCTGCGCCTTTACCTCATCAAGCTCTGATAATGAGTTTTCAAAGATATGACCTAAGATATTGACGTCTACCTCACTGTCAAAGTCGTATTCGGAGAGTATCTTGATATGGGTCTGTAGAATATCATCGCTGATGATGACGCTGTCCAGCAGCTCGTCAGTGCTGAACAGTCCACCGTTATAGGCGAATATCTCGCTATACTCATCTTTATGACCTTTATCCAAATAACCAAAGTACGCTTTGACCCTATCGTACAAAGGCACAGTCATTTTTAGCGATTTCCACTTCTCCCATTCGCTGATGATTCCCTTTGCAAAGTTGGCAGGCAACAGATGACTGTCCTCAGCGAAGAAAATAAACAGTAGCCGATCGAGTAATTTTTGTGACTTTTGAAATAATACTAAATTGTCTACGCTTGGGTTATTGGTGGTCAAATCATTGAATAATTCACGTTTAAACACCGAGTAATCTTTATAAAGCTGCTTAGTTATCGCTTCTTCTTGAGACAATGATGCCGACTTGAGCTTGGCAGGCAAATCGTTCATGATGCTGTCGCGATTGAGCAATAAATACAGTAATGCAAAGTCCTCTTGAGCCAAAGTGAATAGATTGAACTCTATAAACTCAACCGCATTATCGATATACAAACGTAGCTTTTGAAAGTTAGAGGTGATGACATAGCGGCACTTAGGTTGATTGTTTTTATAGCCAAAAGCTTGCTGCTCAATTTTGCTAAGGTCAGTGGTATTCATACCTTTTAGCTCAATCACGCCAATAGCATGACCGTCTTTGAGTATCGCGCCATCAGCCTTTTTACTGCCCGTTTGGTTTTTGAATTCTGTCGTTATATCATAGTCAGGATTGGGATTTAGCGTGTAACCAAAGACATCGACGAATAAGTCACGCAAAAAGCCTTCTTGATACTGCTCTTCTTTACTTAGGCGGATGTTGTCTTGCTTTGATAAGTTTAAAAAACAATGGCTAAAAGTCTGCCATGCTGTCTCTAGCTGAGTGTTATCAAGTTCACGGACATACTTTTCGATGACGATAGATTGGAACAGAGACATATGAGCGCCTTTACAATGAAATAAATATGGTCAAGATGATGAGCAAACGTCTACTATAGCAAGCTCTACTCATCGGATAAATGCCTAAAGACTATTATCACTCATATAGAATCTCTGTCATGAGTCGTTGATATCTTGAACGATGTCATCAGCCATTAAATGATTCAAAAACCTTGCCAAATTTGCTACACTACGCGCGCATTAGCCAATTCCACAATTACGCTAGTGTTATATCTCATTCTAAACCAACCAAGTCTATTTCAAATGAATGCGATATAAGGAAGCCGAGCACAGATTGTACCCAAAGTACATCAAGCGAGGATGACACAATAGCGTGTTTATTTGAACCAGACTGCTAACCCAACGCACTAGGTTTGCGACCTAGCCAGCAGGAGAAAAATATGAGTACCATTCAAAATAGCAATGCGGATACCAATCTGACCGATAGTAAGTCAGCCCTAGCCTACGATAGCGTCACCAATAACATCGTCGTTGCCGCTCTTTATAAGTTCACGCGCTTTGCAGATTTTGAGCAATATCGCGAGCCAATTTTAAATACCATGCTTGAGAATGAGGTCAAAGGCACTTTGTTGATTGCCGCTGAAGGCATTAACGGGACGATTTCTGGTACGCGCCAAAGTATTGACACCGTCCTTGACTACCTGCGTAGTATCGAAGCGATTGGCAGTTTTACCTTCAAAGAATCTTATACTGATGCTCAGCCTTTTTATCGTACTAAGGTGAAGCTGAAAAAAGAAATTGTGACAATGGGCGTAGAAAATATCGATCCTTTGCAATCGGTCGGTCGTTATGTAAAACCAAGCGAGTGGAATGCGCTTATCTCAGACCCTGAGGTTATTTTGATTGATACGCGTAACGATTACGAAGTGCAAATCGGTACCTTTCAAAATGCCGTCAACCCAAATACCGAAACCTTCCGCGAGTTCCCAGAGTACGTCGCAAAAGAGCTTGACCCCGCTAAGCATAAAAAAGTTGCGATGTTCTGTACCGGTGGTATCCGCTGTGAGAAGTCTACAGCCTATTTGCGCGAGCAAGGCTTTGAAGAGGTCTATCATCTAGAAGGCGGCATCCTAAAATATCTCGAAGAAGTGCCTGCCAGCGACTCTATGTGGCAAGGCGACTGCTTCGTCTTTGACAATCGGGTTTCGGTCAATCATAACTTAGAAAAAGGCAGCTATGAGCAATGCTTTGCTTGTCGTATGCCCATTACTCAAGATGACATGCAAAGTGCGGCTTATATCAAAGGCGAATCTTGCCCGCATTGTATCGATAAAGCCACTGACGAGCAAAAAGCACGATTCCGTGAGCGCGAGCATCAAATGCAGCTGGCGAAAAAGCGCGGCGAAGCGCATATTGGTAGCGATGTGATGGACGTTATAGAAAAGCGTAAAGCGGCAAAGATTGAAGCGCGAAAGCAGCAAGAAAACGCTAAATCTAAACAATAGAAATCAGCAAACACTTAACGACACTAGCGTCTATTAGAAATGCGGGTTTATTGAAAATGAGGGTTAAAAGAAGGGACCAACAGCGTATCTTCTTTTAACCCTTTTTTTATACCGCTGGATAAACCACTTGGTCTTGACTATTTAGCTCAGCTCCTGGTGTCGGTTTGGCAAGATCTAAGCGACCAACGCCCATGATATGATCCACCCTATGGCCTCTCAGAAGTAAATAATCGGTAATGATACGCCGATGGCAACGCCACCATACTGCTTCAGAACACATCAGGGTCAGACGCTGTTTTTTTCCCAGTTGCATGAGTTGGTCGAGAGCGGCTTGAAAAGTATCACTCAACGCATAATCTGCATAGTTATGAAAAGCTTGCACGCGCCATAAATCATTTATCTGCTCATCGACCTGCCTTTGTTTTGGACGTCGCCCGCCAAGGTCGGTGCAGTGCTGATAACTGATACCAACTTGACTGAGCGCTTGTGGAAAAGTATCGATATTAAAAACAGGATTGGTACGAGAACGAGGAAAGCTGCGCACATCGATGAGCAATTCGATATCAGCCGCTTGAAGCATCTCAATCAGCTCATCAAGACTACGGGTCGAATGTCCAATCGTATAAAATGTGGTGGTCATAAGTTAAGCCGTTATCGTATTGTCACATTGTGGTTTTAAGTTTTATGGTTGTCGTCTTATTTTGCATGGTTTTATTTTGCATGCTCTTGTCTTAAATGGTTTTGTCTTAAATGGTTTTGTCTTAAATGGTTCAATGGTTTTGCTCATTCAATATTAACCAGTCTCAACCTGCTCACTCATTAGGACTTTTGTAGGACAATCGTGGTCGAAGGTCGCTAACGCAGTAAAATCAAACAAAGCAATCTAGACCCTATACTTATAACGATACCCAACATAAAAAAATAGCAGACAACCACCAAGGTCATCTGCTATTTCGCTTAACTTACTTTAAGACGTGTTTTTATACCATCAGTATACCGTCAGTCTGAAACGTTATGAGTAATCTATTAGAACAAAATACGGACGCGAATGGTTTCTTCAACGTCTTTTAGCTGATCCAGCGCCGCGCTTGAGTCGTTGTAATCTACGTCCATGACCAAATAACCAACATCGCCTTCGGTCATTAAGCTCTGTGCCAAGATATTGATGTGCGCCTCAGCGAACAGACGGTTAATCTGTGAGAGGACGCCAGGTACGTTTTTGTGAATATGTAACAGACGATGTGAGCCTTCTTTAAACGGAATAGAGACTTCTGGGAAGTTCACTGCCGTGAGGGTATCACCTTGATCTGAATATCGAACGAATTTTTCTGCGACTTCTAGACCGATGTTGGCTTGTGCTTCTTGCGTTGAGCCGCCGATATGTGGCGTCAAAATCACGTTATCGAATTTACGTAGCGGTGATTCAAACTCTTGGTCAGCAGATTTTGGCTCCTTTGGGAATACGTCAATCGCCGCGCCCAAGATTTTGCCAGATTCTAATACCGCTGCTAGATCATCAATCTCGACACAAGTACCCCGTGCGGCATTGATAAAGTAGCTACCGTCTTTCATATGCGCAAATTGCTCAGCTTTCATCATATAGCGGGTGCTTGGCACATCAGGAACATGCAAGGTCACGATATCAGCGGTCGACAGTAATTCTTCTAAGCTGCCGACTTGTACGGCGTTACCCAATGGCAATTTGGTCACCACGTCATGATAAATGACCTTCATACCGAAACTTTCTGCTAACACAGACAACTGTGAGCCGATAGAGCCATAGCCGACGATACCCATGGTCTTGCCACGTACTTCATGCGAGTTGGTCGCAGACTTGCCCCAGCCGCCGCGATGTACGGTAGCATTTTTTTCAGGAATGCCGCGGTACAGCATGATGGCTTCGGCTAACACCAGCTCAGCCACCGAACGGGTGTTCGAGAATGGCGCGTTAAAGACAGGAATACCTAAATCACGAGCAGCATCTAGATCGACTTGGTTGGTACCGATACAGAAGCAACCAATACCAATCAGCTTGTGCGCATGCTCCAGTACTTCACGCGTCAGTTGGGTGCGTGAGCGAATACCGATGAAGTGAGCGTCTTTGATCTTTTCGATCAGCTCTTCTTTATCTAACGCATGACTGATATTCTCGATGTTTTGATAACCAGCATCTGTCAATATTTTTAAGGCATTGTCGTGTAGACCTTCAAGCAATAAAAAGCGGATTTTGTCTTTTTGTAGTGATAACGCCATATGAGAACTGTCCTATAATTGTCTTATAAAATTATCTGAAGGATAATCTATAGTCGAAGCAGTTTAAAGTGGGTACAAGGCAACCGAGCGCAAATAGTACAACTTAGTACATTTAGAGAGGTTAACGCCGTAACCATTTACAAGTGCTTTGACTATACGATGGATGAAACGAAAACAGTCCGGATATCTTACACAAAATTCGACGTCGATGTTAGCAGATTAGATGAATTATTGGATATCAAGCCTGAAAACTTTTTATGCTATAGTGAACTATTATGTTCAATGTTTATTAAACTGTCTTTTTAACTATTTATGCCATGTATGCGCGCGCAAATATTTCATTATATAATAAGCATATTCATGAATACTAAAAACCACATTCGCGACCTTCTTATTATATAAACACAGTTATAGCCGCTTCGTTATATCCATTTAGCGATATAATAATCCCCTTTATGCATAGCGCCTACGTTCATACCGAGATTTGACCATGACCTCTTTATCTAGCCAGCCTACACCTGACACCAATGACAATACCAACGCCGTGCAGACTATTTTACGCACACTGCTTGATAGCCATCAATTTGACGCCAGCCAAATCAAGACCGATAGCGAAAGCCTAGAACATTGGGGCAAAGACTGGACCAAGCATTTCGCGCCTGCCGCCTCTGCCATTGTCTTTCCAAAAACCACTGAGCAAGTGCAAGCCATCGTCTTGCTTGCCAATGAGCACAATGTTGTCTTGACGCCAAGTGGCGGTCGTACTGGTCTGTCTGCTGGCGCGGTCGCGGCCAATGGTGAGATTGTGGTCAGTATGGATAAGATGAACCAAATCGGCAAATTCTATCCTGCTGATCGCTTAGTCGAGATTGAAGCGGGCGTGGTGACTGAGCAATTGCAACAATTCGCCGAATCAAAAGACCTCTACTACCCTGTCGACTTTGCTTCGGCAGGCTCTAGCCAAATGGGCGGTAATATCGGCACCAATGCGGGCGGTATCAAGGTAATTCGTTATGGCATGACTCGTCAATGGATTATGGGCCTGACTGTCGTCACTGGTAAAGGTGATATCTTGCAGCTCAATCGCGGCATGGTGAAAAATGCCACCGGTTATGACTTGCGCCAGTTGTTTATCGGTAGCGAAGGCACGCTTGGTTTAGTGACTCATGCGCAAATCAAGCTTGAGCGTCAGCCACAAGACTTAAACGTCATGGTACTTGGTATGGACAGCTTTAACGACGTCATGAATGTGCTATCAGCCTTTCAAGCAAAGATCGATTTGACCGCGTTTGAGTTCTTTGATGATGTGGCCATTGATAAGCTGATGGCGCACGGCCAAGTACAAGAGCCGTTTGAATCACGCACCAAGTTTTATACGCTACTCGAGTTTGAAGCGCCGTATGAGCCTATCATGGACAAAGCCATGGCAATATTTGAGCATTGTATGGAACAAGGTTGGGTCGTCGATGGGGTGATGAGTCAGAGTCTGGCGCAAGCGGAAGAGCTGTGGAAGCTGCGCGAATATATCTCGGAGACCATCTCAGTATTTACCCCTTATAAAAACGATGTCTCGGTACTGATAAGCTACGTACCTGAGTTTATCGCTGAGATTGATCACATCGTCAGCAGCAACTACCCTGACTTTGAAGTGTGTTGGTTCGGTCATATCGGTGACGGTAACTTGCATCTGAATATCTTAAAGCCAGAAAATATGAGCAAAGATGACTTCTTTGCAGAATGTCAAATCGTTAATAAACACGTATTTGAGACGGTACAAAAATATGGCGGTTCAGTCTCTGCTGAACATGGCGTTGGTATGACCAAAAAGCCCTACCTACATTATAGCCGCAGCGAAACTGAGATTAATTACTTACGCGAAGTCAAAAAAGTATTTGATCCAAACAACATCATGAACCGTGGGAAGATTTTTGATATGTGATTAGGGTCTGTTGATTGATGGTTTAGCAGGAAGTAAACCATTTTTATGGTATAAAAAAGACGCTAGACTGAAAAGTTTAGCGTCTTTTTTGCTCTTAAGCTGGCAATGCATCACTTGTATAAAAGATTAAAAGCGTAAAAGTAGTTAATCTATAAGATGTTTATGATAAATAAAGCAGTACCAATGCGACCATCAACAATAGACTCATACAACCTTGGACGATTAAAAACGCTTGGTGCGGCGCCGCGATATGGCGAAACATATTGCCCAAGGCATTGTAAGTAATACCGGCGGCTTTTATATGTGGCGGCGTATCAAAGGTTTTGATAATTTGTAAAAACTGCTCGGTGCGCTCAGAAGTCCAGCCATGCGGGGTAAACGGTAAAAAAGGAGACAACTGCGCGGCTTGTTTCTTGGTCGCTGGTGACCATAACCAACGCTCCAAAAACAACAAGCGCATGCGCCAATCAACAAAGCTGCGCTGATTGATGACTCGCAATAGCAATACTTCAATATTCTTGTGACGGCTATCCGCAAAAATGCGTTTTTGCAGGTCGAATACCTCAGATTTCTTGCCTTCGATACATTGTAAAAAATGACCATTGCCATAACATAAAGTACCAGTGATACCATGCTGCTCATTATGATCGCGAGCATGACCTTCTACTTCATCGAATATTGAGGCTTTTAGCCGTGCACTGAGGGTAATACTGCTGACATACACCAATTGTATCAGTGCGGAATCTTCTACGGTTTCTAATGTGTCGACCGTGCGCGTTAAGGGCGTCATAAAATAATCCTAAAAAGCCGCCCATAGGCCGCAAAACAAAACAAGAAAAACAAAGACTACGTCCAAGCTCATTCCAGACTCATTCTAAGCTAAGCAGAGATAGCGACTCACAAAAACGTAGCAAATATTTACTACGTGGGACTGTCATTGATCCGCTACCTTGGTATGATGATTATCGAAATCAGCAGTAATAAGCCAAACTGGGACTAGCCAGAAATAATAAGAGATGTGACAGAACTTGGGCACTAGTAGAACAGAGGTAGTTTATTCAAGTACGATTGATACAGCTACTAATGAGGTCAGTATTCTTGAATAGAGACGCTTGCAAACCTACGAAAAACCCTTATCAAAATCTTTGATATGAGATGTGGTCTTTATAACTCATTGTAAATAAAAAGATAAATTATTGTAACGATTATATAAGTCGATTGGAATATTTTTATCGCCTTTGTTACACAAAAGTTTTTAGTTCTACTGATAACTATGGCTATTACCGCGCATACAGCGTTAACTTTACGACATTTATTGACAGCGAAGACAGGAACCTTATGAGTAAAATCGAAAAAATAGACGACTTTCACCTCACGATTGCTGAGATTAAGAAAAAAGATTATCCGCAGTTAAAAGCCTTGATGGATCGCGTGTATGTGAACTTGGGCGGTGCATGGTCGAAGACTACTATTCATACTTTGATTGATGCGTTTCCAGAGGGACAGATTGCCCTATTTGACCACGATCAATTGATTGGTATCGTGCTATCGATGCGCGTTGATTATGCCAAGTTCTCTAACCCGCATACCTATGATGACCTGATTGGGCACAAAGAAATCATTAGAGACAATCCAAAAGGCGATGCTATTTATGGCTTGGATGCTCTAATTGACCCTGAATATCGTGGCTACCGTTTGGGTCGTCGTCTTTATGATGCGCGTAAAGAGCTGTGCCGCCAGTTAAACTTCCGAGCCATCTTGGCCGGTGGTCGCATTCCTAATTATCATAATCACAAAGACCTGACCCCTGGCGAATATATCGATGCGGTCGAGTCACGTGAAATCCACGACTCTGCCCTATCTTTCCAATTATCCAACGGTTTTATTGTTAAACGTATTTTGACGGCCTATTTGCCAGATGATGCTCAGTCTAAAGGTTTTGCGACGCTACTTGAATGGGCCAACATTTATTATGAGCCGCAAGACTATAAGCCAAACACCCGTAAATCAGAGGTGCGTATCGGTGGTATTCAGTGGCAAATGCGTGAGGTTGAATCGCCTGAGGAGCTGCTACAACAAGTGGAGTTCTTCGTTGATATTATGGCGGATTACAACTCAGACTTTGCTTGCTTACCAGAGTTTTTTAACGCGCCATTGATGGGTCTGTGTGAATCCACGGATCAAAACGTGGCCATTCGCTTTTTAGCCGGTTATACCGAATGGTTCAAAAACGAAGTCTCGCATCTGGCAGTCAGCTATAACGTCAATGTAATCACCGGCTCTATGCCATTATTGGACGAAGACGATACACTATACAATGTCAGTTATCTCTGCCGCCGCGATGGGACGGTTGAAGAGCAGCGCAAGATTCATATTACCCCGCATGAACGTAGCGCATGGGTCATCGAAGGTGGCGACGAGGTCAAAGTATTCGATACCGATGCGGGTCGTATTGGGATTTTAGTCTGCTATGACATTGAGTTCCCTGAGCTTGCACGCTTGTTGGCGCTTGACGATATGGATATTTTGTTCGTGCCTTTTTGGACAGATACCAAAAACGGCTATTTGCGGGTGCGTCACTGTGCCCAAGCACGAGCCATTGAAAACGAGTGTTATGTGATGATATGCGGCTCAGTGGGTAATTTACCGCAAGTTGAAAGCTTAGACATTCAATACGCACAGTCCTCTATTTTTTCACCCTCTGATTTTGCTTTTCCGCATGATGCGATTATGGCAGAAACGACAGCCAATACCGAAATGGTCTTCTTCTCAGATGTGAATTTGGATAAGCTCACTCATGTCCGTAACGAAGGCTCGGTGCATAACTTGCTTGATCGCCGTGATGACTTATTTAGCTTAAAATGGAAGAAAAAAGCCAAAATTCCAGCGAGTAAATTAACCGACGAAGAGCGTCGTGAAAATTCAGGTAGCGTCCTCATCGGTGATCCATTACAAAATCGCGCGCAAAAGCCTTAGGCGATTCGTATAAAAAAACCCTCTAACAAAATACTTTAATAAACGGCTGACTATTCAGCCGTTTATTTTTATCTATCGCTGGTTCAAGATAATTTAGATGTAAGGAAGGCGAATGAAAGTACTATATAGTCAAGGAATTTTAGAATCGCTACAAGGCGACCGACCGCAGATAGTACATTGAGTACCTCTAGGGCGGGTAACACCGTAGCGGTTTAAAAGTGCTCTGACTATATATAGTAGACTGAGCGAGCCTGACAGCGTATCTAATTTATAGGGGATTGACTATGCCAAAGCAAAAAAAGCAGACACTATGACGACTGATAGCCAAAAGATAATTGAGACACCTAAAAAGACGTCGAAGCAAAGAACGTTGTCGATAGTTAAGACCATACTGTTATATGGCTTGATATTTGCGGTGATTTATAGCGCAGTCAATTGGTGGCGACAACCGGTCATGCCAGCCAATCCGCAACTGCAATTGACCGACTATCAAGGTCAAAGCATTGACTTAGCAGCGCTGAGTGAGGATAAACCGGCCCTGATATACTTTTGGGGGACTTGGTGCCCGATTTGTCGTGTGACCTCACCGACGATAGACAAGCTTGCAGCGGCAAATAATTATCCAGTGGTTACCATTGCGATTAAGTCTGGCTCAGATCAAGAGCTGCACCGCTACCTTAATGAAAATAGTTACCGCTTTACCACGGTCAACGATCAAGCAGGTGAGATATTTGCCGATTGGCAAGGACAAGTCACGCCTTCTTATGTGGTTCTAAAAGATGGCGAGATGACGCAAGGGCTGACCGGTATTCAACCACTCTGGTCGCTTAGATTGCGCTTGTGGTTGTCAGAAGTTTTTTAGCGCTTAGCCAGTTAGGTATAATCTAATAAATAGACAATCAAACTTGCCAGACCTATGCTTTAATGGACAAAGTATTTATGCTGACATCAATGATTGGTTTTAGTTAAAAACAGGACGATACTGGTCAGCTCTTTTTACCCTACCCATTTTGTCATATAATAGCTGCCGTTATCATATTCACTTTTCTAATTATTCTGTTAAAAATATTTTTTGTTGCAATCGTCTCATTAGCATTTATGATGGACGTAACTATTTATAAGCAACACGTTATAAGCTATATCTTTTAAGCAACACGTTATAAGCAACGTTTTCTAAGCAAAAGGCTAGCATCGATTATCAAATATTTGACCCCATATTATATTTAACCTTAAGCCTGAATTTCAAACGCAACCTCTAACCCTCATTTTAAAAGACGCCTTCTATGACTGATAAAAGCACTGATACACCAAGCCAAGATTATAAAGACACGCTAAACCTTGCCGACACGCCTTTTGCGATGCGTGCAAACCTTGCCAAACGCGAGCCAGATTGGCTGGCTGCATGGGAAGCGGATGATGTGTACGGCAAAATTCGTCAGGCGCGTACAGGTGCGACCAAATACATTTTGCATGATGGCCCTCCATACGCCAACGGTCAGATTCACTTAGGTCATGCGGTCAATAAAGTGCTCAAAGACATTATCGTAAAGTCAAAAACCTTATCGGGCTTTGACGCGCCTTATGTGCCAGGTTGGGACTGTCATGGTCTGCCTATCGAGCAAAAGGTCGAAGCCAAGGTCGGCAAAGTCGGTCAAAAAGTCTCTGCGACCGAGTTCCGTGGTCTATGCCGCGAGTATGCAAGCACGCAGATTGAGCTACAGAAGGCAGACTTTAAACGTCTGGGTGTGTTTGGTGATTGGGACAATCCTTATCTGACGATGAACTTCCATCAAGAAGCCAACATCGTACGCGCACTGGCAAAAATCCATGACAACGGTCATGTGACTCGCGGTATGAAGCCGGTCAATTGGTGCTTGGACTGTAGCTCTGCGCTGGCTGAGGCCGAAGTTGAATATCAGGACAAAGTCTCAGATGCTATCTACGTTAGCTTTGATGTGCTGGATACCGAAAAAGTTGCAGCGTTAAGCGAAATTGATGGTAATATCGCAGCCGTCATTTGGACGACGACGCCTTGGACGCTACCTGCCAACCAAGCCATCGCTGTACATCCTGAGCATGACTATAGTGTGGTGGCGACCGAAAAAGGCAACTTCCTACTAGCGACTGATTTGGTTGAAAGCGCACTGACTGCGTTTAAGCTCAGCAATGAAGGCGTATTAGCAACTGTATCCGGACGTGAGCTTGAAGGTCTACGCGCCCAGCATCCATTGATTGAAGATCGTCAAGTGCCATTAATTTTAGGCGATCACGTGACTACAGATAGCGGTACGGGCCTCGTCCATACCGCACCGGGTCACGGTCTTGACGATTATATCGTTGGTCTCAAATATGACTTGCCAGTTGAAAACCCAGTGAGCGGTACGGGCGTCTATTTAGACAGTGCAGCGGTATTTGCGGGCGAGCATATCTACAAAGCCAATCCAAAAATCATCGCCGCCCTACATGAAAACGGTCATCTCGTTAGCCATACCAAGATTGAGCACAGCTATCCGCATTGCTGGCGTCATAAATCGCCAATTATCTTCCGTGCCACGCCGCAGTGGTTTATCAATATGGAGAAAGAAGGCTTACGTGAGCGTGCACTTGCAGATATCCCAGCCGTCAACTGGACGCCAGCATGGGGTCAAAACCGTATTGAATCGATGATGACCGGTCGCCCAGATTGGTGTATCTCACGCCAGCGTACATGGGGCGTGCCGATTGCCTTTTTCACTCATAAAGAAACGGGCGAGCTGCATCCAAATACGCTTGAGCTGATGGAAGTCGCCGCAAAAAATATCGATGCTGGCGGCGTTGAAGCTTGGTTTGATGCCAGCTGTGAAGATTACTTAGGTACAGAAGCGGCTGATTATGATAAATCTACCGACACCTTAGACGTTTGGTTTGACTCGGGTACGACGCATTTTGCCGTCCTTGAGCAACGCGATGAATTGACCAATCCCGCTGATCTATACTTAGAAGGCTCTGACCAGCATCGTGGTTGGTTCCAGACGTCACTGCTTACCTCTGAAGCGATGTACGAGCGCCCACCGTTCAAGCAAGTATTGACGCATGGTTTTGTGGTCGATGAAAACGGTCGCAAAATGAGTAAATCACTGGGCAATATCATCACCCCGCAAGAAGAAATTAATAAAACAGGTGCGGATATGCTGCGCTTGTGGATTGCGTCGAGCGATTATCGTTATGAGATGAGCGCAGGCAAAACAGTATTTAAAGGTGCAATCGATATGTATCGTCGCATCCGTAATACCCTGCGCTTCTTGCTTGCCAATACCGATGACTTTGATCCAGCCACCAATAGCGTTGATATCAATGAGCTCGTCAGCCTTGATAAGTTCATCATTGAGCGTACGCAAATCGTGCAAGCACAAATCATCGACGCCTATGATGCAATGGACTTCCACCAAGTCACTCAACTTATTGCCGCGTTTTGCTCACAAGACTTGGGTAGCTTTTACTTAGATATCATCAAAGACCGTCAGTACACCACCCAGACTGATGGACAGCCGCGTCGCTCTGCGCAAACGGCAATTTATCATATTGCCCAAGCATTGATTCGCTGGATTACGCCGATTTTGTCTTTTACCGCCCAAGAAGCGTGGGAGGTATTGCAAGGTAAAAATGGCAATGAAGCGGGCTATGTGTTTACCGAAGAATGGTATACCTTCCCAGAGTTTGAGCTAAGTGCCATCAGTACCGATGATTGGCAACGTATCATGCAGGCAAAAGATATCGTTAATAAACATATCGAAACGGCGCGCGGCGAAAAAATCATCAACGCTAACTTATCTGCTGACGTTGACTTATACGCCGATGGGGCGATGTATGAAAGCTTAGCTAAGCTCAGTGAAGAGCTGCGTTTTGTCTTGATTACCAGCAATGCGACTTTGAAGCCAATGAGCGCTGCACCTGCTGCTAGTCAGAATGACGCAGCAGAGCAAGCCGAAAGCAACACCAAAGAAGCGGCAGACTTAGTGGTCAATATTAGCGCTGCGACTGGCACTAAATGTGTACGCTGCTGGCATATCCGTAATGACATCGGTACCGATAGCGCACACCCTGAACTATGTGCCCGCTGCGTCACCAATGTCGCAGGCAATGGCGAGGTGCGCCACTATGCCTAATTCATCAAAAAACAATCTGCCACCTACTGACGTCGATAATTCGCCTAAACCTGCGCATGCAACAATAGGGAACTCAACGACGCCGAGAAGTCGCTTGACCAAAACGCCAAAAATGATTGCTAATGGCAGTCGTGCTTTTGTATGGTATTTGCTGTCGCTGGTCGTACTTATCATCGATCAAGGCACGAAATGGCTGGCTGAAACCAACCTGACTTTCCATGAGCCAGTACCCGTGATTGAGCCATTCCTCAATTGGACGTTGGCTTATAACTACGGTGCGGCTTTTAGCTTTTTAGCTGATGCTGGCGGTTGGCAAAAGTGGTTCTTTTCCGGATTGGCATTATTAATGTCATTATTCTTGATCGGCTATTTGGTTAAAGCGCCGCGAAAAGCTAAGCTGCTTTCTGTCGGACTGGCCTTAGTATTGGGCGGTGCGCTGGGCAATTTAATCGATCGCTTGCTACATGGTCACGTGATTGACTTTATCCATGTGCATTATGCCAACGTTTGGAACTATCCTATCTTTAATGTTGCCGATATGGGTATTTGTATCGGCGTGGTGCTGATTGTGATTGACATGCTGTTTTTGGAAAAAAAGCGTGAGGTTTAACGATTATAATCGTAGCTAGTTTTTAGATTCAAAAGGTGGGTTTGCGAATACGTAACCCATCTTTTCTTTTGCCTGTTATTTTTGATAAGTTACTGTGTTGGAGCTGATCCTGCTATACGCTATTATCTTACCTAAGAAAGGCTATTCGACTAAAGCGCTGCTGGGATTGCTGACCGGCGACACTTCCAGCAGCTGAGTCTCATCAGCCTTTCTTAGATAAGGATAACCGCTACTATCAGGGCTAGCGGTGAGATTATGTGCTTGCGGATAGACGTCGTGATTAAGTTTTATTATATATAAAAATTTAATTATGCACCCAAATACCAGCCTCACCCACAAAGTAAGTATGCGTGTCTTCGACTTCAATGTTGTAAACAGTCATGGTCAATGGACCTTCGCCCTCATTCCAATCAATAGTATCTGGATCTCTCCACTCACCTTGACGAAAGCCAAAGAACTCAGCATGCTCACGTTCGCCTTCAGGCGTTTGTTCTAATAGGCGTTGCTCCCATTCTGAGTCAGCTTGCCACAATTTATTTATCCATGATGGTGCTGGATCTGTGTAAAGTTCATACCTTCCTGTTAATAAATTAACGTATGATCCTTTGAGTTCGCCTGTTTCATCACCAAAGCTTACCTGATAAGCATATCCTTCTTTATTTGCATGATACATAGGTGTTATGCCTTCAGATCTATAGTCATACCCACCTCCACTATCAGTTGTAAAATAAGTATTATCCTTAGTCACCAAGATATCTTGAGTGTTCAATTTATCTGCTCTCACCCAACCTCTATTTTGTGTCCAAAAGGGATGATCTGCTGTCATTAATAGAGGCTCAGGCAATATCTGTTGTTTCTTTAACTTACGTCTTAGATTAACTCTATCTGCCAAATTTAATTGTGGATTTACATAAGTATTAAAATACATTATGAAGATTGATGCATCGTTATTTGTCGTCCGAGCTATCCTCTTGTAAACCAGATCACCCAATCCATCGGCAGGTTTAGACAATACTTTATCGCCGATCTTTAATTGTTGTATCGACACTAGTCCTGTTTCTGTATGTACCAGCGTGCCAGCAGTGAAACCTGAAAATTCTTTATCCATAATATTAACTCGCTAAGACGGTTTGATATTAAGATTGCTGTCATATACCCATAAGCCTTGCTTTCCTACAAAATAAGTATGAGTATTTGCTACCTCAATGTTGTACACGGTAGTGGTAACAGGACCTTCGTTTTCAGACCAGTCGATACCAGAATCATCTTGCCAAAAGCCAGTACGGAAATTATAAAACTCGGCAGTGTCTCTTAACGCTTCTGGGGTCTGTTCTAATAAACGCTGCTTCCAATCAGTATCTTCTACAAAAAGTTTCTTAAATACTGGTTCATATCCACCGAAAGATAAAGTGCGTCCTGTTTCTAAGTCAACAAATCGTCCATTGTTTGATTGATCATAAAAATTAGGAATAAAACCAACTGCATTTCTATCAGTTTTAAATATAACTTCAATTCCCCCTTCTTCACTACCTCCCTCAAAGAATGCAAATTCATTATTTTTTAAAACAGTAGTGTTACCTCTACTCAATTCTGCAGCAGTTTTCCATCCTATACCTCTTACCCAAAACGGATGGTTTGCGGTACATAACAAATCCACATAAAGGTTATGATTAGTTAGTTGCTCAAATGGTAAATCGTCTACAGATTCAGGTGTGAAAGTGGCAAAAAATACAGGTGCATTTTTAGTGACTATAGTACGAAGTACGGGTTTATAAACTAGCTCACTTAAGCCCTCAGCAGGCTTGGATAATACTTTATCTCCAATCTTCAGTTGCTCTATCGGTACTAGACCCGTTTCTTTATGTACTAACGTGCCAGCAGTGAAACCTAATTTATTCATGATTATTTTATCCATATTCGTATTTTAGTTTTTATTTATAGCAGCCCTGATAATAAATTGGTCAGAGTCTCTAAACCCCCACGCGCCAATATAAATAACAACCCCGCCATATTAATCACCACTGTCAGATAATACGCCACTCGAAACTCAGGCTTTTGTGACTTATGCCGCAAGTAAGTTTGCGCGACCATCGCCCCTACCCAACCGCCCAGCGCACTTAAAAGATGCAAGGTTGACTCAGGCGTACGCCAAGCGCCACTTTGCGCAGCGGCTTTGTCTTTGGCATACATGCCATAGGTAATGACGCCTAATACTGCATACCAAGCAAGCACTGACCAGCTTAGCTTATTCATGACTACCAATAAAATTAAAACGCCATAAAATCCAACGCCGAGGAACAGCCGTTTCTTTTGTCCTGCTTCGAACTCCGCTTGATGACTACGCTTTGCATTACGCTGACGGATTTGACTATTTTTTTGTGCCATTTTCTGTTGTACAAAGCTCAGCTCTTGCACATCTTTTGCCTGCATCCGCCCTTGATTGTCTCGCCCAAGTGTAAAGACGACTTGCTCACCCACTTCAGGGCGACGGCGCGCTTTAAATTCATTGATATGAAAGAATACTGAATCGCCCTGCTCAGTGTCGATAAAGCCAAAGCCCTTGTCATCTTGCCACTTCTTGATGTGGCCTTGTTGCTTATTCGCCATACTTACTACCACCCTCATTTAGACTTGCCAAATATAGTACACTATTTGCGTTACACTATTTACGCTTACAACCTTTCTTAGATGGCTTATCATTTCTAATACTTAGTTTTTTAATATTAGTTTTTTGACCTGACTTCCCAATCCCGCAACAGATGGCTTTTGACTATGACCGACTCGCAATTTATCAATCCCAATGAAGACACACGCATCACTTTTGGCAGCCTTGTAAAGCTGCATTTTGAAGTTTCCCTAGAGAATGGCACGGTGATTGACTCAACCTTTAGCCGCGATGCGCCAGTGACACTGACCATTGGCGATGAGAGTTTACTACCGGGGTTTGAGCAAGTGTTAATGAACCTGCGCGCAGGTGATACACGCTCTGCCCACCTTGATCCAGAGCAAGCGTTTGGTGATTGGAACCCTGACAATATTCAACATTTTAGCCGTACTCAGTTTGCGCTGGTCGCTGACAACCCTGAAATCGGCATGATGATAGAGTTTGAGGACAAAGGCAAAAACACCTTACCCGGCACTATTAGTGCCATCAGTGACGACGAGATAGAAGTAGATTTCAATCATCCTTTAGCTGGTCAATCTGTATTGTTTAAAGTAAAAGTATTCAAAGTAACACCGCCGGGCGTCACTGGTATCAAGCTAATGTAGTATAAAAACTGCTTTAGAGTAAAAACCTTATTTAGAATAAAAACAAGGATAAACAGATGCAATATCAAAAACTGCCACAAATTAACGAAGACGTTTCCAAAATTTGTCTAGGTACCATGACGTGGGGACAGCAGAATGACGAGACCCAAGCGCATGAGCAAATGGACATGGCGCTAAGCGAAGGAGTCAACTTTTGGGATACGGCGGAGATGTATCCCTCACCGCCAGACAAAGACAAGCAAGGCGATACTGAGCGCTTTATGGGCACTTGGTTTAACAAAACCAAGCAGCGTAATAAAGTCGTGCTAGCTAGTAAAATATCACCAATGGATTTTTTACGCGACGGGCAAACACGTTTTACGGCTGAACACATCAGTAGCGCCATCGATGGCAACCTTGAACGCCTCCAAACCGACTATATTGATATTTATCAATTACATTGGCCTGAACGCCAAGCGAATTTCTTTGGTCAGCGCGGTTATACAGCAGAGATGGCAGCGCAAAATTTGGACGACCTAACACCATTTTTGGAGACCATCCAAGCGTTAAATGACGAGATCAAAAAAGGTCGTATTCGCGCTTATGGGCTATCGAATGATACCGCTTGGGGTCTAATGCGTTATCTCTGGGAAGCGGATAGAAACGGTTTAATCGCGCCTATCACCGTGCAAAATCCTTACAGCTTGCTAAACCGCTTATATGAAGTCAATATGGCAGAGATTGCGCATCGTGAGAATGTTGGTTTGCTTGCTTATTCGCCGCTTGGCTTTGGTGTACTATCTGGTAAATATCTCGATGGTAAACGTCCTGAAGGTGCACGTCTCACTATGTATGATCGGTTTGCCCGCTATGTGAACGAGCAAGCAAAATCAGCCACCGTACAGTATGCCAAGATAGCGGCTGATGCTGGTTTAGATATGGCGCAAATGTCGCTAGCCTTTGTCAATTCACGCCCATTTGTGACCAGTAATATTATTGGGGCGACCAGTACTGAGCAATTAAAATCGAATATTGACAGCATCGATTTGACCTTAAGCTCAGACGTACTAGACGCGATTGAAGCGGTACATACCCAGCAACCCAATCCGTCACCTTAGTTTATTATCTTGACCTATTAATTTGATAGTTAAGTTAATTCAATGCGAACGTTGGTCTGATACAAATCATACTGTCATAAATTGCGACTAAGGTACTTATAAGTTAGCGTATTTACATCAAAAGCAAAAGGCGCAAATCGCTAGCATTATCACTGCGATTTGCGCCTTTTTTTGGCTGATTTTCTAATTTAACAAGCGATGCTTTAGATGCTTATACTTTAGAAAATTATGCCTTAGGGTCGGTGGTTAACACCCGTGTGTGTAGCTCAGCCAAGCCTTCTTGCATACGTTTTTGTAGCAAGTCAGTTACTGAGCTCTTATTTAGACCCTTCGGATCTATTGGTTCTAGCGGCAATACATAAGCGGTCACATCCTTAGTATCAAGCACTTTTTTTAGGCTCTCTGTCATCGTCAGCTTGCCATAATACGGCAGTGCTTCGCTGAGCGTACCGTCCTTATTGACATAAGCGATAACAATGGGGCGGACCGGTACATCTGCATCTATCGCTGCTTGTAACAAGGTACCATGAATGCGCTTGATTTTCTTGCCATCTGTGGTGGTCGCTTCTGGGAAGAATACCACCGAAAACCCTTTCGCCAAAAAGCTGGCTATCTGCGCTGCCACCGAGCCTGCATCGCCGGAACCGCGCTGAATAAACACCGTGCCTGCCGCATGAGCCAACTTGCCAAATACTGGCCACTCACCGATTTCTGCTTTAGATAAGAAAAAAGCCGGACTCACCGTGCCCACAACCGGAATATCCATCCATGACACATGATTGGATACCCATAGACCATGATGCTGTTGTACTGGCTCGACTTCGACGACCTTTACCCCAAATGAGCCGGCCATCTTGCGACAAAACGCTTGAATATAGCGTGGCAGCTTTTCGCGTGGTGGCTGTTTAAAGGCACCAATCCGCTGAGCGGCGCGTAGCCCTCCAGCGATCGTCGTGGTCATACCGGCAATCTGTTTGCCGCGACCCAATTGTTTTCTGAGTGAAAAGCCTGACTTAGCTTGGCTCATCTTCGTCCCTCATAATTGAATGTCTAGTTTTTGGATAGTGAAAAAACGAGCTAAGTATAACAAAATTCTGATGCTCAGTGATAGTTTGTTCACTCAGTGTTGTGAGCTGCTACTCCATATGTTCGTTTATATACTGGGTATTAAGAACTTTGAAAATTTGCAACGATAATGGCTGTAACATAAAGTCATCGCAAATTATGCGAATACCCTTTAATATCAAGTGATAAGACCACATATAGAGGGTCATATGAACGTTATATCAAAGCTAGCTGAATGGATAATAGCGATTTATTTACTTTATTAATAGGTGATACTCTTTGGATTATTTTGACAAACATAAAGGTGGCGAACGCGCCATTATCGTACATTTAGACATCCGCCAAATTCAAGATCCTGACGATCTTAACGAGTTTGAGCTACTGGCAGATTCAGCAGGGGCTGATCGCTTGGCGTTGGTTACTGGCTCACGCCAAAGACCCGATGCCAAATTCTTCGTTGGTAGTGGTAAAGCGGAAGAAATCGCTGAACTGGTTCGTGAGCATGACGCTGATATCGTTTTGTTCAATCACAGTTTATCGCCGTCACAAGAGCGTAACCTTGAATCGGTGGTGCAATGCCGTGTACTCGATCGTACCGGTTTGATTTTAGATATCTTTGCCCAGCGTGCGCGTACTTATGAAGGTAAGCTACAAGTAGAGCTGGCGCAGTTGAACCATTTGTCGACACGTTTGGTCCGTGGTTGGACGCATTTGGAACGCCAAAAAGGGGGTATCGGCTTGCGTGGACCGGGTGAAACTCAGCTTGAAACGGATCGTCGCTTATTGCAAACACGGGTAAACCAGCTCAAAACCAAACTGGAAAAAGTTCGCCAAACCCGTGCCCAAGGTCGAGCCCGTCGGCAGAAATCTGACGTACCGACTATCTCACTCGTCGGTTATACCAACGCGGGAAAATCTACCTTATTTAACCGCTTGGTCGATGAAAACATCTATGCGGCGGATAAACTGTTTGCCACGCTTGATCCTACTCTACGCCGCTTAGACTGGCAGGGTGTTGGTCGTGTGGTTTTGGTGGATACCGTAGGTTTTGTCCGTCACCTACCACATGAGTTGGTTGAATCTTTTCATGCCACATTGGAAGAGACGCTAGAAGCCGATTTACTGCTACATGTCATCGACTCATCAAGTGAAGATATGCATGAGCAAATCCAAGCGGTGAAAGACGTATTGGCAGAGATTGATAATGATGTGCCCGTGCTCAACGTCTACAACAAGATTGACCTGACAGATGAGCCTGCCCATATCGGTTACGCTAGCGAAGGTCAGCCCAATCGCGTCTATGTGTCATCTAGACAAAATCTAGGAATGGAGGAGCTGTCACTTGCGGTTCAGCAGCTGCTTACCGGTACCTTGACGACCTTTGATTTGACGCTGCCTTATACGGCTGGTCAATTTAAAAACACCTTGTATGAGCTGGGCGTTATCTTAGAAGAAAGCTACGATGATAATGGTCATGAGTGCCTAACGATTCGTCTGCCTAGCGAACGCCTAAAACAGCTGCTGGGTCAGGCCGACTTGAATCCTTTAGAGGTATTGCCATTAGCGCAAGCCACGCTACTGATGCCCATACTGGAAGAGTTCGAGCAGCCTGATGAAGAGGATGAACCGTCTATGACAGCAGCCGAAGAACAAGCGTTTGACGAATTTAATGCCCTCAACGCTGAGACATTAGATTCAGAGCAGTCTAAAGCGCTAGAAACGAAAATTCCAGATTCACAGACTTAAATAGCTGCCTAATACAATGATGGGCTTATTAATACAATTAGTTGATTGGTATATTATGATGGATGGTATATTATGATGGATGGTTTAGTATAATCGATTGCCCATCATAAATTATTAAATGATAAATGATAAATGGACGCTATCAACGATATCGTCCATTTTTTTGACTTTTTTATGTCAGTGGTTTTTTAATAAAATCTAGCAGATCAATAACACGCCCTAGCAGCCCATAGGCTTTATTAGTTGGACCACTCTCTATATAATCGAGCTTTGTATAATCAACCAATCTTGCAGCCTAAAACTCGCGACACAAAATGCTGAGTGCTCAAGACTACTATCAATGTTAGCAAAAATATTCTTTTCTGCCATGCTCGTGGCTCTATGCCGACTCGCGCTTATAAATACACTCTCTCTGAATTGGCCAAAACTGCTTATGAAGTCCACTCATTCCTCGCGTATGCCCCTATGGATGTCCGTCATCCTAACATTGATCATGGTCATCTTTGTCCGCGAATCTGCCGTTATTATCTGTCAGTGGGCAGGTATCGAAAAAGCGGCCAATATCGTTGGCCTAGTCGCCATGTTCCTTATTTTGATGGTATGGCGATTACTCAAAGGTCTGCCCAGTTGGCTCACCCAAGCCAGCAACACTTTATTGGTCGATAGTGGCTTTGCTTTTTTGCCCGTGTCAGCTGGAGCAGGCTTGCTGCTATTTGCCTTAGGGGATGAGTTTTGGGGTGTGATGCTGACTATGTTGATCAGTACGCTCATTCCGCTATGGGGACTTGCTATCCTTGCCAATCACTGGCTAAGCAATAGCGCAAATACCAATACTACTCATAAGCAAGAACAGCAGCCTTGAGCTGTGTGACCAAGGAGATGTAATGACTTTTGATAGTGTATGGATGGCGACCCTTGCAGCGATATTATTGACCTTAGCAGCGCACGTCATTGCCCGCGTACTGGCACGTAAACTATCATGGCTACCGATGGTGATTACCGCTTTGGCGCTTGTGCTTTTATTCTTATTCCTTTTGCAATGGGATTACAACAATTATTACAGCGTTGCCAAACCCGTATTTGATCACTTATTAGGATATGTGACAGTACTTTTAGCCGTGCCATTAGCGGCGATGAATTTTAAAGGCTTACCAGTCAAGAAGCTGACCTTAATCGTAGCCATGGCCAGCGTTATTGGTGCGTTACTACCCATGTCATTGGCGTACCTGTTTTCCTTAAGTCATGACACTATATTGGCGTTTGCCACCCGTTCAGTCACTACACCCATTGGTTTGAGCGTCGCCGATTTGATTAAAGCGCCACTGGCCATGGCTAACTTGATTATTATTGTCTCAGGTCTAATCGGTGGTACTCTAGCGCGCTTTTTGTTTCGCAGTATCGATGATGATCGTGCTAAAGGTTTGGCACTTGGCTTGGCTGCTCATGCTTTCGGCACGGTAGAAGCTTGGCAAATTAGCCACACTGCCGGTCGTTATGCAGCCTTTGGTTTGGCAGTTAATGGTTTGGTCACTGCCGTGTGGGTACCTATTTTTATCAGTGCCTTTTCCGTTTAAGAGCGTTTAGAAAACCCATCACTATTGTGGCCAATTTTTCGTCTTTACTGATCATTTACCGTCGCAGTCCGTCTATTGAGGCGTTTGTATCAACTTAAAAACACTGAAGCAAGTATGCAATCGATGCGCTTAAAACCCTTAGTGTGTTGATTTTTTTACAAATTAAAGGCGGCTTTTGTGCTTTGTTCTGCTAATCCTATGCGCTAAAAAGTTATTATATGTTATAGTAAGCAACTATTATTTTTTGTATCTATCGCAAGTGGTTTCTTGTTAAGCGTGGTTATTGCTAGGTGGCTATCTTCTTTATAGCTATAAAATCCTGCAAACACGGTAACCGCTTTAACGCGCAACATGACGCGCCTATAGGCAAAACAATTTGCTATTATTCGATAAAAAGTGATATCTCTATGATAAATATCTCCCCTTTGATTACCCGCTGTTTGTCTCCGCTTTTACTCAGCACCATTGCTAGTACACTTGCCTTCTCCACATTTTCGATGACTGCTCACGCAGGCAATATGTATATCTATAAAGACAAAGGCGGACAAGTACTGCTCACCAATGTCAATCCTAGTGGCAACTTTGATAAATTTACCAAAAAAGTGAAAGTGACTTACTACAAAGACTCTAAGATGTATGATGGCAGTAATAGCAGCGGTATTGATTATGGTAACAGCACAGCAAGTAGTAGCGGTAGCCGCAACGCTTATGACAGTTATATTCGTGCTTCTGCCGAGCGTAATGGTGTAGATCCTGCACTCATGAAAGCCATGATGCATACCGAATCCGCATTCAATCCCAACGCGCGCTCGCCTGTGGGTGCTCAAGGCCTAATGCAGCTAATGCCAGCCACTGCCCGCCGCTTCAAAGTGAGCAATCCTTGGAATCCTGCCGACAATATCGAAGGGTCTGCTAAATATATCGCTTGGTTGATGCGTCGCTTTAATAATAACGTCGAACATGCGGTGGCCGGTTATAATGCGGGTGAAGGTAACGTCGATAAATATGGTGGCATCCCGCCGTTTAAAGAAACTCGCAACTATGTCAAAAGCGTCATGAGCCGCTATCACAGCTTATATAAAAATGACTCAGTTTTGTCTGGTAGTAGCATGAGCGCCAGCAACAGCAATACCACTGCTAGTAATGGCATGCAAAAAGTCAGTTATGGCACTAGCAGCAATACCAATAGCGCCAGTTATGCCAATTCAGCGTATGCGGCCTTACGTTAATATAGTGACATAATGATCAGCGAAAAGTAATATCAATACATCACGCACTGCTGATATCAATTTTTCTTGCTTGCTGTGCCTGCGCAGACAGAGGCTGCAAAAAATTGATATCAGCAATACTGTCGCGTTTTTAGGATGTTTTGACTATAACTGTTAATGATATAACTAAATCAGCAGACACAAAAAAGCCCGTTATTAAATAACGGGCTTTTTTGTGCTTGATTGCTTCTTATGTCAAACAATCTATAAGTACTGAGCAAAAACAAACTCAGCACTTACTGCATTTTAAAACTTACTTATTAGCTAGTGCTTGAGTTGCAGCAACTTCAGCAGCGAAATCTTCTTGCTTCTTCTCAATGCCTTCACCAACTTCTAGACGTTTAAAGCCAAGTACTTTTACGCCTTCAGCTTTCAATACGTCACCAACTTTTTTCTCGTTGTCCATGACGTATGGCTGACGCAATAACGTTACTTCGTCTAGGTACTTACGTAGGCCACCTTCGATCATTTTTTCAACGATGTTGTCAGGTTTGCCAGATTCTTTGGCTTTGGCTTCGATGATGTCTTTTTCGCGCGCTAGTACATCAGCAGCGACGTTTTCGTCATCGACGGCAACTGGGTTAAACGCAGCGATATGCATGGCAAGGTTTTTGCCAGTGTCTGCGCTGCCGCCTTCATAAGATACCACTACACCGATACGCAGGCCATGACGGTATGCAGCGATGTTAGCGCCTTCAAGTACTTCAACACGGCGAATCTGGATATTTTCACCGATTTTTTGTACCAATGATACACGTGCTTCTTCAACGGTTTGACCATCGCCATATGGTAATTCAGCGATAGCAGCAACGTCAGTCACGTTGTTCTCTAGAGCAATGCTAGCCACTTTTTCTGCAAATGCATTGAAGCTGTCATCTTTTGCAACGAAATCAGTCTGGCAGTTAACTTCTAACAAGAATGCTTTGTTTTCGCCTTGAGCGATGATGATAGCGCCGTCAGCTGCAATGTTACCCGCTTTTTTAGCGGCTTTGGCTTGACCAGACTTACGTAGGTTATCAATGGCAGTTTCGACATCACCGTTTGATTCTTCCAACGCTTTTTTACATTCCATCATGCCAAGACCAGTACGGTCGCGCAATTCTTTTACCATTTTGGCAGATACTTTTACTTCTGACATAAGAGTTACCTTTTATTATGTATGTGAGTGCTTAACTTCTATTCAATATTTTTATACTGTTTATAAATATTGTTTACAGATACTGTATTTTATAAGTACTGCTTATCAATACTATATTGCTCTTGTGGTGATGAAAGTGCACATCGTTGATCGTGACAACGGAAGTCATTGTGATAGCAGACACTGAGTATCACGAGTCCAACTATAAGCGATAATACTCACCTAATAACGAGCAATTCATCAACAACAAGGCATGACGAGTAGAACTACATCATGCCTATTGTGAGCTTATACGCTGTTAATATCTTTATATGGATGCTGACAGAGTCACTATCAAGATATCCTTACAAAGGTAAACCTTTTGGGTCAGCTATTTATTCTGCTGGAGTGGCTGCTTCTTCGGTAGCCGCTTCAGCTGGTGCTGCTTCAGTAGCTGCTTGCTCTACAGGTTGCTCTTGATCAGCTTTGCCGCCTGCTTGAGTCTGTGCGTATTCTTTACCAGCAATAATCGCATCAGCCATAGAAGTTACATACAAAGTCACGGCACGGATAGCATCATCGTTTGCTGGAATGATGTAATCAACGTTATCAGGGTTAGAGTTGGTATCAACGATACCGATAACTGGGATACCTAGATTCTTGGCTTCTTTGATAGCGATCGCTTCATGATCCACGTCTACAACGAAGATTGCGTCAGGTAGGCCGCCCATGTCTTTGATACCGCCTAATGAACGCTCAAGTTTTTCCATATCGCGAGTACGCTCTAATGCTTCACGCTTAGTAAGCTTAGCGAAAGTACCGTCTTCTGCTTGTTTTTCTAGCTCTTTTAGACGGTTGATTGACTGGCGAAGGGTTTTCCAGTTGGTAAGCATACCACCTAACCAGCGATGGTCAACGTATGGCATACCAGCGCGGGCAGCTTGTTCACGGATGATACCGCTAGCAGCGCGTTTAGTACCAACGAACAATACTTTATTTTTCTTAGCAGCTAAGCCGTTTACGTAAGTCAATGCTTCGTTAAACGCTTTTACCGTGTGCTCTAAGTTGATGATGTGAATCTTGTTACGGGCACCAAAGATATATGGTCCCATTTTTGGATTCCAAAAACGTGTTTGGTGACCAAAGTGAGCGCCGGCTTGTAGTAGGTCGCGCATTTCGATTTTGGTTGGATTCTTTGTAGCCATGTGAAATTCCTATTGGTTGGGTTATGCCTCCACATCACAAAAACTGCCTATCTAGCGACACGCATTTGCTAATGATTAGTGCTGATAAATATCGCACTAACTTTTTGCAAATTAATCAAGTCGCCAAACACCCAGCAATTTTTTGCCATGATGTGTGTGTCATTGGTTGATGGGTTGGTTTAAAAAATGAGCTATAATTTGAACGTATAGAATACTATATGATTAAAAATAACTGGGCTGTATTTTATCATAAAAGCATAGCTCACTGCTAGCGCTATTATTATGAGACGCGCAAGTTAAATATCAAATAAATGAACAAGGTATGAAACAATTTTTTGGATAAAAACCATAAAAAAACGACGCTTTAACGTCGTTTTTTCGCTGATTACTATCATTAGATCCACGAACAGCTACGTTCAGTGCCATGCTCAGACGATCAAACACGCCCTAAGCGATACAAATACCAATCACCGCTTCATAACCACGCCAAGTAAATGGCGTGACATAGCTTTGGCGATCTTTTGGTAAATAAGAGATGCTTGGCGCGCCCTCAATAATCTTGGGCGGCGAGATAATAAAATCTGAGCCAAACTCCGTACGCGCATTGCCTGAGATGGTATTGGTCATCTCACCCAGCAAGTCTTTCATCATCGTAATCGACGAATCGGGCTCGCCCATCACTTTTATGACTTCTCGCAACATCACGCTTGGCGCGCTCACATAAACGCAGCCTTCAATAGGCCCAGATATCTTAATAATGCCGCTATAATCATAACCAACGGCACTTTTATTGCTGTTCAAATACGGTGTATCAATCGCCACTGGCGCTTCATCAATCTGCGCAAAGAATGCGCTGATTGAGCTTAAAAAGACGCCTAATTTTTCTACTTTAACCATAATAGTGTATTGTCCATAGCTAACATCGATGAGGTGTGAGTGCTGCGCTTAATCTTGCAAACAAACCACAATTTCACCGACTTGACCGCGCCAAGTAACGGGAATGATAAAAGAACGCTCATCTTTGGGCAAAATAATACTTTGCGGTGCGCCCTTAAACACCAAGGGTACAGAGATATGAAATTTTGCACCGAACTCTTGGCGAGCGTTGCCAGCAATGGTGTTGGCCACTTCGCCAGCAAGATCGACAAAATTGTCTTCGCTTTTATCCGTTTCACCCATACTGTCCAAAATACCTGCCAATAGCTCATGAGTAGCAGAAAAATATACCACGCCTTTTTGCACGCCCGATATGCCGATTACACCAGTATAGTCGTAGACTTTTGGCTGTTTATTTTCTAGTAAATAAGGCGTATCAACGATCAGTGCTTCACTACCGAACTGATTAAAATAGTTGGTGATGATATTCAAAAAAATATGTAAATGTTGTTCTTTCATAATGACATCTGCTTAAATCGTTGGCTAGAATTAGTCTTGCATCAGCTCATGTAAAGACTCGACAAGCTCTTCTTCTGAAAAAGGCTTACATAAAAACCCACTCGCACCCAACGATAATGCCTCAATGCCAGTCGATTTATCAGATAAGGCTGACACCACTAAAATTCGGACTTCTGGATCAATGGCAATTATTTTTTCGATACATTCCAGACCATCCATTTGTGGCATGGTTAAATCCATGGTGACGACGTCAGGACGATGCACATTGAATTTTTCAATGGCTTGCACACCACTGGTCGCCGTGGCCACCAACATAAATTCTCCTGAATCGTACGCGCGCTGGATACGGTTTCGGATGATATTAGAATCATCAACAATCATTAATTTATACATAATGTCTTTCTTATCCTCAATTAAGCTTTAGGCAAGGTAATGGTAAAGCGAGTCATTTGACCAAGCTCACTATTGACGTTGAGCTTACCGTCATACTCTTTTACTTGCGCTTTGATAATATCCAAGCCCACACCGCGACCACCATCTTCATCCGCTTGCTCTTTGGTCGAAAACGCTGAGGTAAACAGTTGCTTTAATAGCTCACCCTGATTCAGCTGTGCGGCAGCGTCTGCACTAAAGCGACCTTTGGTGATAAGTTTTTGGCGAATGCTGTCGTAATCGATACCTTGTCCGTCATCCTGCAAAGTAATAATGAGATCACGGCTGTCGCTCTCTACTTCTAAATCAATAGTACCCACGGCCGGCTTGTTAGCTGACTGACGCGCTGCAGGCGTTTCGATACCATGTACAACAGCATTACGTAATAGCTGAATACTGATTTCTTTGACGACATTTTTGAGGTGTGCTGGTATCGCCGCCTGCGCTAACGTCTGACTGTTTAGCTGCACTTGCTTGCCTTGTCTTGCCGCGATGTCTTGCGCAAAGCTTTGATAATAAGACAGCTGATCGTCATCCGACTCGTCACTCAAATCAATATCATTACCGCCGGCAATAGGCATGCTGATGGTTGAATGATGCGTTGATGCGCTGTCGCTAGAGGCAACTTCTGACTTCTCAATATTAGAGGCAGGCGTGGCTAATGGTGCTACTGACTTGGTCGCAGCCGCGCTTTTTGGTGTCGCTTGATTGATACGTTCGCCCAACGTTTCAATGGTATTCGATAGGCTGAGCAAGTCATCTAAATGTACAGCTAACGGCAAGAAGTTATTACCTGATAGCTTGCCCTGATTTTGCAACGCATCCAGCTTGTCTTCTGCATCGGAGGCAATTTTGGTAAAGCTGTGCAGTTTTAACGCAGAAGCTTCGCCTTTTAGGCTGTGCATTTCACGATAGATAGCATTGAGCTTGCCTTCTAGCTCAAATTGCGAGCTACCTGGGTTTTTCAAAATGTTATTCATCTTGTCGATGTGCGCTTTGGTATTGCTAATAAATTCGTTAATAATTTTTGGATTCACATTCAAGATAGTTGTTAGCATCTCGATTTGCATGTCATTTTGTGAGCGTTCTTTTTCTAGACGCTGTTCTAAATATACCGCGTCGGACACGTCATTGACGTTGACCAAAATACGAGCGATGTCTTTATTTTCATAAACTCGCGAAAACTTAAAGTCTAAATAACGACTGTCAGCACCCTCTGCTCCGTGAGCATTGTGCAGCATGACTTTGTTTAATGGATTTAAAGAATCGACCAGTTTTTCTTTGACACGTGGATTGTATAGCTGCTCAATGAATTGACGGGTGGTATTCAGATCTTTATCAGAAATACGGCCTCGTAAGACATTGGTAAAGTTCTCTCCAGCTAAGCTGTCAGCACCTATAATGTTGGTCAATGCGCGAGAATGCTGCTGACCGATATTCAAGTCTTTGTCTAGCAAGAAAAGCCCTGTATTCACCGTCTCCATGATTTCTTGGGTTTCACGACGAGCAGCCAAAGCTTCTGCATCGGTATCGCGCAGACGACGAACGAAGAAGAAAACGAAAATCAAGAAATAGGCAAAGATAGCCGCAACACCCAGCACCTGAATCAAACGAATGGTATCCGCTTGGCGCTCAGCGTTAATAAACACTTCATCAGTAAGCTGATCTAACGATTCGTTGATAAACAAACTGGAGGTTTTGGCCTGCTCAACTGCTTGAATCAATTCATCAGAGGAGTCAACCATGATGTTATCAGCATCTTTTAGGTAGCTTTGAATCTTTGGCTCCAAGAGTTGCCATTGCTCATTCGCGGCACTGATTTGCGTTTGAGAATTTTCATTGATTTTTGGTAGCTTATAGTTATTACCATCAATATCTGTGATCTTTCCACCCTGTCCAATAGCAGTAATCGAGTTGCTGATAAGCGCGGTATTTCGTTCCAAACGCTCCAACACTCGTTGGATATGTGGAGAGCTGGTGTCTTCGCCATAACTACTATCTAAGTCGAATAGATCTTTGATTACCGCTTGAGCACTATTAGCGACTTGGTTGGTTTGGTCGATTAAAACGGTATTTCTTTCGAGCAAGCTAGAGGTATAAAAAGTAAAGGCCAGCAAAGCGCCAATCAATGATAAAAACAGTGCAATTGAAACAATCAGACTGCGATAGCGTTTGTTGTCAACATTATGTGTGGTTGCCATCTTTTATAGCCCCTTAGTTCGATTGCTGATTGGTAGTAGTGCTTTTAGTAGCCGGCTCAGACCCACCCAACCACTGCTCATCGATTTGCTTAAATGTGCCTTTCTTCTCAAGCTTGGCAATCCCTTCATTGACGGTATTGATAAGCTTGCTGTTACCCTTCGCCATCAATATGACTTGCTGCGCTGATGGATTATCCGCGCCTTCATAAGGGACGATAGTGACGTCATACTCTGGATGGTTTTTTGCCGTATATTGCAAGATAGGCAAATCATGCAAAATCACATCAACCTTGCCTTGCATTAAGTCTTCAAAGAGCAAAAAAGCGGTGCTTCTGGTAGTCATCTCGCTATATTGGCCCATTGCCTTGAGCTGATCTTCTTGCTTGGAGCCTTCCATCGCCGCTACATGCATGCCAGCTAAATCCTGTATACCACCGATTTTTACCTCGCTTTTGGCATACATGATTGAAGAGGGATTAAAAAAGTAAGGATCAGATAAGCCGTATTTTTCTGCACGGTCGTCCTTATAAGAGATACCAGATATCGCTAAATCACGACCACCTGACGCCACACTGTCGAACATATTCTGCCAAGTCTCTTTATAAAACTCGACCTTAAAACCCTGCTCTTCACCAATTGCACGGATAGAATCAATGTCGATGCCTTGCATATTGCCGTAATCATCTTGGAACGAGAATGGTGGCATCGTCCCCGTAGTAGCAACCTTTAATGTTGGCGCAGTATCAGGTAGTTTACTGACAAAATCATCTTTACTTTCTGTCGCTATCGCCTTGCCAGTCGAGCTTACGCTCTCTTGAGTAGAAGAATTACCACATCCGAATAAGCCAACACTTAACACAATCGGTAACATCCGATATATTTGCTTCATATCCTATCCTTAAAGTTTAAGGTTTTTCTAAATTCTAGTGAATAACAATCTAGCAAGGTCGCATAATAGTTAGATAATATTTGCTTACAGAAAGTTACGTAGGATAATAATCGAGCAACTCTATGATTGCAATAATTATGTTTAAGGCTTATATACAAATGGTTATATATAGCAAATAGCGCATATAATTTTAAATTACATTTGTTTGCCATAGGGGATGCATTTAGAATATTTTTCGGTGGTGTTCTAAAAAGTATGCTGGCGATAAAAGTCAATGAGAAATCTATGCTAAGTTTTCTGATTCTATAGGGCTTTCAAGGCTTCAAAAATTGTTCAAAAACTAATCAGCATACTTTTTGATACACCACCTATTTTTCTATAAATATAGAAAAATCCAGCCTAATAAAAGATTTTTGTTTATGAAATTGCAGTTAAAAATGTATATAGGATTCGGTAATATAAGGCGCATAAAAAAGCACCCATAACGCCTAAAACGTTTGAGTGCTCCTTAACAAGTAAGTAAGAACTGATTCAACTGACGATTTAGTTACTCAGTCAATCGATCATTCGGCATCATCAAGATTTAGATTGCGGTCTATCTGCCAGATTAAAAAGCAACCAAGACTCATTAGAGAAAACAGGGCGATACCAATCTTAAGTACCGGATTGACTGGAAATAGATTTAATAACAAACCGCCAAAAATACCTACTGAAAACATGAGCGAGCCTTGTAGCGCACTTGCCATACCTGCGCGGCGTTTTTGAAAGGCTAATGCAATTGCGGAGGCATTTGGCTGAGTCAAACCAAGACCAGCAATACAAAAGAAAATACAGGCCAATACCAAAGGCAGCCACGCCTCTACCCCAAAGATAATCCCTACCACAAACAAAATACCTGCAGAGATAACCTGCATCATCGCCCCAAAACGCAAAATACTTAGGATACGAAAGCGATTGGTCAGCCATTGGTTTAGCTGGGTTAAAGCGACAAAACCGGCTGCATTCATACCAAATAACCAGCCGAAATGGGTTGCTGACACTCCATAAGTATCCATGATTAGCTCAGAGGCCGAGCTAATATAAACAAACATCGCTCCCATCAAGAGACCGCCGCCAATCGCGGGATAATTAAAGGTAGGGTCTTTTAATAAATCCCAATACTGACTCAAGACTTCTTTGGCAGGGCGTACATTGCGGTTTTCTTCAGTCAGCGTTTCAAAAAAGAAAAATTTGGTAAGCAATAAGTTAAGCGTACCAAAAGCCGCTAAAAACCAAAAAATAGAGTGCCAGCTAAAGAAGCGCAAAAATAGCGCACCCAGTGATGGTGCTAATATCGGCGCTAAGCCCATCACCAATATCATGATAGAAAAAGCTTTGGCCGTTTGCTTGGCAGTCAGGCGATCACGAATCGCCGCACGAGTAACCACTGCCCCCACACAACCTCCGAGGGCTTGAAAGGTACGTCCTGCAAACAGCACATATTCATTATCCGTCGTCGCACAGACAATCGAGGCGATAACATAGAGGGTCATACCAAAATATAGCGGTTTGACGCGACCAATACGATCACTTAGAGGGCCATAGACCAGTTGCCCAAAGACCAAACCTAAGAAATACGCTGGCACCGAGTTGGCCATAAACGCGGTCGATACGCCGAAGCTCTTACCCATCTCGGGTAATGCTGGCAGATACATATCAATGGACAGCGGCCCTATCGCCACAATGAGCCCGAGCATCATAATCCAAGCAACAGGCAAATCAGCAGAGCGCACGCGTTCAGAGACAAGCGGTTTATTGGGCAAGGAAGACTTTGGAGCAGACATAGTTAGACCGTTTTGTATGATGGTTATTATTTTATTATTCACGCTTTGCTTGGTACCAGCTTTTATTTGAGACAACAACACTAAGAATAAAAACAACTGGTAGCAAAAATAATAATGCCTATTTATGCACAGGTAAACAAGTTATGCGCAGCTACACAAGCAGACAGTGTTATATCTTACTATCTGCATGTATTTCAATAGCCATGTGACGTTAATAAAACAAACGCTAACAACAAAAACACTCTATCAAGAGAGGACTAATACTTTTTAACGGAATTGGCGCTTAGCGAATACGGTACTGGCTTGCTTGGCTTTTCTGAGCGCAAGCTTACGGTTACGACCGAACATCATCTTTAACTGCCAGACTTTTTCTTGATATAACGTCAACGCTGATTGTTCATACATCGCATTAATGACCCGCTTACTGGCCAATACCGCATCTGGTGAACGCTCTGCAAATTCAGCAGCGAGCTGTTGTGCTTGCTCTAAAGGTGTCTCGCTACAATGACTGACGAGACCTAACTCTTTACCTTCGGTTGCATCAATCGTACGCGCACTCATCGCCAGCTCTTTTAGGACATCAGCGCGAACCACACCCAACGCCGATTGAGTCAATCCCATATCTGGCACGAGTCCCCACTTGGCTTCCATAATAGACAACTTGCAATCAGGATGACTGATACGAACATCGCAAGCCAGCGCCAGTTGTAGTCCTGCACCGATACAGTAGCCTTCTAGTACCGCAATAACAGGGACAGGCACATCACGCCAAACCAAACAGACGCGCTGAAAAAGGCTCTGCCAAGGTTTTACCAACTCCCAAAGGGCAAATGCTTGGTTTTTTGGATGGTTTAAATCACCCAAATCGATACCGGCACAAAACGTCCCTTCGGCACCATTTAAAATCACCGCACGTATCGTCTTATCTTTACTGATGCGACCCGCTACTTTGATCAACTCATCGACCACCTGAAAGCTCATGGCGTTTTTTTTCTCAGGGCGGTTTAAGGTAACGGTGAGAATGTGGTCAGTCACGCTCACTTGTAAGGTCTTATACTGATAAGTGGCAATCGCGTTCATAACAATCCTTATTAATAAATAAAATAAATATCCTGCTAATGAGGCCAATATTAACAGGGTTATATCTACCATACCCTATGAATAACTGACTGTCAGGATATCATCCCTCCTATTAATCAATAAATGATGGTCAATTTGGCAGATAAATCTAGCTGATATATTAGGGTCTTTTAAACATTCAAATGTAGCACTGTCGGTGGCTGTCTTAAATCATTTTCCATGTCATATCATTTTCACTCAAACGATGATAATTCAGCTGCGGATAAGCCGATAAATCTAGCGCTTGTAAATTACTTAACGCGCTTAGCAATGCGTCATAATAGGGTTCAAGCATTGCAAACTGGGCGGGCGTGGTATGTTGGACATTCAATAAGCACTTGTCTTCCAAATCTTGGCTGGCCTGACGCAACTGCGGCACACCAGTATAGCGGCTACCACCTAAGATACGATGGGCAATTTGCGCAAGGGCACTACGGTCACGGGCATCCCACGCTTGAGTGAGGGCGCGTTTTTCCTCATTGATCGTATCAATCATCATAATAATAAGCTTGGCTGCGAGATCTGGTTTATTGGCTGAACGAGTCAGCGCATCTTGCCAGTCTAAGATATGGGAGCTGCTCGTATCATTAACGCTTAGGTCGAGGTTTATGTCGTCGTCCAATTTGGCCTGCGTGCTTGCCGACATCTCTTCATCTGTGTCGCTTGACACTTGGTAAGGAGGATACAATAACGACGCTTGGCGTTGTTGTTGATAGCGCAAACTTGCATAACGTGGCTGAGTTTCGCGCAGCGTTTCTCGTCTATAGTCATCACGAGGCTGGCTGTCTCGTAAGTAGTCATCACGGATTTTTTTCAATGATAAAGGGCGAGTAATTTTTTGCTGATTGATACCTTCGGACGCCTGATCACGATTATCGTCATTACCCTTAACTAGCGGACAAGCAGGCGATATATCATCTGGCAGCAAGCCTAAAGGATGATTTCGCGCATCAAAATCTTGCGAATTAAAATCTTGAGCATCAGTACCTTGTTGTGCATGGGCTTCTGGCATAGCGGTTAATTGCGGCACGGTCGTCGTGCGTCCTAGCCACTTTTGCAGCACTTGTAGCAACTGTGGTTGGCTAATAGGCTTACCCACATAATCATTGATACCGCTCGCCATCAGCTTGTCACGCTCGTCAGCCAAGCCATGGGCGGTCAAGGCAATAATAGGAATACGATTATCAGCATTTTCGATATTACGAATTTGTCGAGCCGCTTCATGCCCTGACATCCGTGGCATTTGTATGTCCATAAATATCAAGTCAATACTGTTTTTATCCTGATTATTGGTTTTATCCTGATTGCTGCCTTTGTCTTCATTAGCCTCTTCAGAATACCCAGAACTGCTAGTGGTTTTACCCACCTCGTCACGGGTTTCGGCTTTTGAGATTTGGGTCTTTTTCGATAGACTTTGTTTATCAGCTTTGGCGGTTTTGATATTTTTGGTTTGTTGCTTGCTGATAAGTTCTATGGCTTCAAAACCGCTATTGGCCGTAATCACCTGAATGCCAAGCTCGCTGAGCAAGGCATCGAGCACCAGCAGGTTGGGCAAATGATCATCGACTGCCAGCACGGTCACGCCCTTCCAGCGCGGCTCTTGCATGTCTTTAGGAGCGCTGCGTTTTTGTGTATCGAGCATGGCATAGAGCTGGCGCTTGTCTAATGGCTCATACAATATATTGGCATGATAGCGGTTGAGTAGCGCTTGATCAGCGGCAACTTGATAGCCAAATACCGCCAGCTTGCCTTGGTAATGGAGGCGGATCTGTTTGAGTAATGCCATCATATCGTCTTGGGTGTCATCATCGACGATGACCCAATCCCAATAGTTACCGCGCTCTTTTAACGACTCAAGTACACCGGGTAATGAGTTGGCTTGGGTCAGCTTAATTGGTAGGTATTGCAAGCTGGCTTTGAGCACTTGGATGGACGCCGTATGATTGATCCATACCAACACATTAAACTCATCTGTGGCACTTGCCAGCGGCGCTAACACGGGTAGCGCAATCGTCTGACCAGTAGCGGCTTCTAGCACATCGACGTGGGCTGGCATCCGAAACCAGAACGTCGCGCCTTGATTGGCGATGTTTTCTTGTGCATTATCATAAAAACCAATATCGCCGCCCATCAAACGGGTTAATTGCTTGGAGATAACCAGACCCAGCCCTGTACCACCATACTGGCGAGTGATTGACGGATCGCCTTGACTAAAGCTTTGGAACAGCATTTTTTGATCAGCTAAAGAAATACCTTTGCCGCTATCTTGCACGCTAATCATCAAGTAATTGTCGCGATGGTCATCTAAGCTGACGCGCACCACCACATCACCACTGTCCGTAAACTTAATGGCATTGCCCACGATGTTAGTCAGTACTTGTTTGAGACGCAAAGCATCGCCATTGACGCGCATGGGCACATCATTATAGAACAGGACCGCCATGCGTAGCCCCTTTTCTGAGGATACCGGTGACAGCATGTCGACCACATCATAGATGGTGTCATACAAGTCAAACTCATGGCGATCGAGCACCAATTTGCCCGCTTCGATTTTAGAAAAATCTAACACATCGTTCACTAAAGCGAGCAAGTGTGCCGACGATTTGCGTATGGTTTGCACATATAAGTCTTGTTCAGGATTGAGCTCACCATGACGCGCCAGCAAATTAATAAAGCCGTCAATACTGTTGAGCGGCGTGCGTAACTCATGGCTGATATTGGCCAAAAACGCAGATTTGGCTTGGCTGGTTGAAATAGCGGCATCACGTGCGTTTCTTATAGAGATGTTTTGCATTTCCATCTCATCAAACGCCAAACGCAAGTCATCTTCGGTCTGCTCGGCGTGGTCTTTAAGCTCTTGAAAGCTACCATGTAAGCGGCGCAACGTCCTGACTAAATCCTGTTGCAACAAATTCAGCTCGCCATTTGACTCAACCGGAATAGGTTGGTAGAGATTGTCAACATGGGTACGTTGTAACTGCAAGCGCAACTCATAAATCGGTGCAATCCAACGTTTTGAGTAAATATTCAAACTCAGCAGTAATATCAAAATAGTGAACAAGCCCGTGATGACTAGCGCCATGGCAATACGATACCGAGCAATATAAAGCGGCTCATTGTCCATATCAATCATTAGCCAGAGTTGCTGACCGTCAAAATCCCCAAGCATACTGCCATAGGCGTTACCGATAGGTGTTGGCTTTTGCGATAAAAACTTGCCGGTCGTTTCGATCATAGGCCACGCTTCTTCAACGCCATAACCTACCGTTGCGAGTACTTGATTGTCCTGATTAATAATAGCAATACGCTGGACATGCTGCTCAGACTGTATACGCCCAAGCCTCTCTTGGATACCACCGAGCGTAGTGGCAGCTCTTTGCGATGCTTGATCTGCATTGCCAGCATTGACCTTACTGGCTGCTTGTTGTCGCTGCTCCAATAATTCAGGAATACGCTCAGCAATCGTGGGTGTATAGCGGATGAGCACCGCCTCTGCCAATGCTTCTTGCTCTGAGTTGCTGGCACGCATCGTCTCATAAAATACCAGAGTACCGCCAACCGCTGCTAATAAACAGATTGGTAAAAACACCAATATAATCAGCTGGCCATAGGCGCTACTGGTATCAAAACGTTTTTTGTATGCCATGCTGGGTTGACTCTCCACTGATATTTTTACAATAAATACGTATGCTGTTTTCACTTATTACGCCGCAGCCTATCACTGACGCTCGAGATTATCTTAACAGGATTTTATGAATGGCTGTTAAACATTCATAGCGCTTATCTTAACCTTCATAACGCTTATAAGAGAAACATCGCTCATTGATAACACTGACGTCTGCAAGGTTTAAACGATTCATTTTGTTAGCAAGACATTTACCAATAATATCTGATGTCATCAGCGCGGCTGAAAACAAAATGATATAATGACGCAACTTTTTATCTGTCACCATCAATACCTTGTCATAGGACAAGATTTATCATGACGGTTTCAGAATTTACGCTGATGGTCTCAAGCTTTTATTAAACGATAAAAATAGTGTATTAATTAGGGCCTGTCTTCAATTAACTCGATAGTCATCTAAATGGGCTAAAAAGCACATATTATTAAATAAATTGTCCTCTAAAAAACAAATAAGGATACCTTATGTCCACTACGGCCATGGCAAACGCCAACTTTATCACTCAAGTAACGGATCTTGCCGACTGCGTAGGTCAGACGCCTTTAGTCAAATTGCATCGTCTGCCTGAGCAGGAGCAAATTAATAATGGTGCCGTACTGCTCGCCAAACTTGAGGGCAATAACCCTGCTGGTTCTGTCAAAGACCGTCCGGCCTTTAATATGATTTATCAGGCAGAACAGCGCGGTGATATCAAGCCTGGTGATATGCTGATTGAAGCAACCAGCGGCAATACTGGCATTGCCTTGGCTATGGTCGCAGCGATGCGTGGTTATCCAATGACGCTATTGATGCCAACCAACTCGACCCAAGAGCGCAAAGACGCCATGATGGCTTATGGCGCGACGTTGATCGAAGTGGACGAAGGTATGGAAGCGGCACGTGATTTGGCATTGCAGATGCAAGCCGATGGCAAAGGTATCGTCTTAGATCAGTTTAATAATCCTGATAACAGACAAGCGCATTATCTAACGACTGGGCCTGAGCTATGGGCGCAAACTGACGGTAAAATTACCCACTTTATTAGCTCGATGGGTACGACTGGTACTATTACCGGTGTCTCACAATACTTAAAAGAGCAAAACCCAGCGATTAAAATTATCGGATTGCAGCCTGACGAGGAAGCTTCTATTGCGGGTATCCGCCGTTGGCCTGCCGCTTATATGCCGGGTATTTTTGATGCAGATTTGGTCGATGAAGTGATGGATATTGACCAACATATCGCTGAAGTATATATGCGCAAACTGGCCAAAACCGAAGGTATCTTCGCGGGCGTATCTTCAGGTGCCGCTGCATGGGCTGCCGTACAAGTGGCTAAAGAAAACCCTGATGCCGTTATCGCCTTTATTGTCTGCGATCGTGGTGATCGCTATCTATCGACAGGCTTATATAACGTTGATGACAGCATAGACCATGCAGCACCATAATTTCAAAATTAATTAGGTTTATCTATGTCACATGCCCTACCCTCTGACCCTATATTGGTCTTTGATATTGAAACCGTTGCGGATACAGCGGCGGCTCGCCGTATTTATCCACAATTGGCAGATCTCAATGATGCGGATGCCCTGAGCGCATTGACAGCGTTACGTATACAAGAAGCTGGGCATGACTTTATGCGCTTGCCGTTGCAACGTATTGTTTGTATTTCGGCGTTATATATTAAAGATGGTAAGTTATCGTTGTTTTCGTTGACCGCAGATAAGTTTAGCGAAAAAGACATTCTCGTTAAATTCTTTCGAGCCTTTAGTGACATTGAAAAATTACCACAGCTCATCAGCTGGAATGGCTCAGGTTTCGATATTCCGGTATTGATTTACCGCGCCATGCAATATGATCTGTCAGCGCCTTGGCTGTTTGAAGAAGGCGCACGCATCAAAAACATGCGCTTCGATAATTATGTCAATCGTTTCCATACTCGTCATCTTGATTTGATGGACAGATTTAGCCAATACGGTGCCAGTCGCCGTGAAGCGATGGATATCGTCGCCAGCCTCTACGGACTGCCAGGCAAAACCAGTGTCGATGGCAGTATGGTTGGCGATCTCGTGAGCAATGATGACTGGCAGACGCTGTCTATTTATTGCGAATCTGACGTGATGAATACTTGGTTAATATATCTGCGCTGGCTGCGTTTGACCGGTCAACTGTCTTCACCAGATTTTGATGCTTGGCAGCAGCAAAGCCATGATTATCTAACCAATTACACGCAAGCCGATGGTAGTGCCCGTCATCAAGAATTCATCGCTGATTGGTCATTTACGCCGCCCGTATAAAAATTATTCTTTGTACTAATATCTGTACTCACCTTTTAGTTATTTATTATTTATTTAAGGCAGGTTTATGCAACCCACCGATTCAAAAACATCTACCGCAGCTGATGCGACGCCGCAAGTGAACGACACCAAGACCATTACTATTCCACCAAACAAGAAAAAATCCAAACCGTCGTCAAAGACTCGTCGCCGTCTGAAAGAGGCTGAACCCTTACCGTTTACTATTGACGGGCTGTCGCACGATGGTCGCGGCGTGGCTGTATATGGCAATGGCTTCAGTGAAGAAGACGGTCATGCCGTAGACAAACATGGCAAAAAAGTCTTTGTTAGCTTTGCTTTACCGGGTGAAAGCGCTGTGGTCAAACTCACTAATAGTCGAACCAGCTTTGAAGAAGGTGACGCGATCAGCATCACTGCCAACCCAAATCCTGAGCGCGTAGTACCGCCCTGCCCGCACTTCGGTGTCTGCGGTGGTTGTAACTTACAGCATTGGCAGCCAGATGCTCAGATTAACTTTAAACAATCTGTCCTTGCTGAAATGCTGATGCACCAAGCCAATGCTGAGCCTGAACATTGGCTCGCTCCTGTGATAGGCGATCGCCTCGGTTATCGTACCAAAGCACGAATGGGTGTGCGTTATGTGACCAAAAAAGAAACCGCCTTGGTGGGCTTTCGTGAGCGCTCAAGTAACTTTTTGGCTGAGCTAAATGAGTGTCATATCCTAGATCCCCGTATTGGCTTTGAGCTTGAAAACTTAAAAACCCTTATCAGCACTCTAGAGAGCCGTGACAAGATTGCCCAGCTTGAATTGGCGATGGGTGAAGAGATGCCAGAGCTGCCAGATGGCAATCAGCCAGTCGCCCTCATTGTACGCAACTTAGCACCGTTATCAGACGCTGATGTAGAGAAGCTAAAGGTGTTTTTTGCCGCGCGTAATTGGCAGTTGTATTTACAGTCGAAAGGCGTTGACAGTATTCAGCGTATCGCCTTGACAGCTGCTGATGACCTGAGTGAGCAGTTTGGACGTTTATATTACCAACTGCCAGAATATGACCTTACTTTTGAATTTATTCCAACAGATTTTACCCAAGTCAATCTATCGGTGAACCGTCAGATGACCAAGCTTGCTTGTGACTTATTAGACCTAAAAGCCGGCGAACGCGTACTCGACTTGTTCAGTGGTCTAGGTAACTTTAGCTTACCATTGGCACGCTTGGTTGGTGAGACTGGTTCTGTCGTTGGTGTTGAAGGTAGCGAGGCGATGACCGCACGCGCCGCTGACAATGCACGTCGTAACGGTATCAATAACACCGAATTCTATAGCCAAGACTTGACGCAAGACTGTACTGACAAGCCTTGGGCCAATCAGGGCTTTGATGCATTACTTATCGACCCACCTCGCTCTGGTGCGTGGGAAATTATGCAGTATCTGCCAAAATTTAATGCTGAGCGTATTGTCTATGTCTCTTGCAACCCTGCAACGCTCGCACGCGATACCAAAGCACTGTTAGAGCAAGGCTATCGCCTGACTCATGCTGGCGTGATGGATATGTTTTGTCATACTGGGCACGTCGAGTCCATTGCGCGCTTTGAAAAGACACCTGCTTAGCAATGATTTTGCTTATGTATTTCCATATATAATGGCGTTAGCTTTACTATTGACACTTAACACCTATTTATAAATGAGAGTAGATTCATCCTATTGAAATGACCGCTATGTTAACCTGACTGAAATCAGCATTACAGAGCCTCTCTTGATTTGTCATATTAAAGTGAGATAATAACGGGTGATCTTCTTATGCCTGTTTAATCGGCATATAGCGGATATTAGTACTCATAATCTTAGACATTTTTTGTACAACTCTATGGCTGCTAAAAATGGACTTTTAGCAGCTGTATTGATTTTGAGCTACCTACTTATGCGTTGTATAAGTTTGAGTTCCGTACGCAGTCAATAAGATTATAATCAATTCAAAATAGCTAAGAGGAGTCGGCTATGGTAAAAATTCGTGAAGGGTTACCGTTGGTAGATGGACAGACCACACAAGCCGACAGTGCGACTTTAGCGGCACAACTGGTGGCGAGTCAACGCTCTCATCAGTCTGCTAATAGTTACGCTCAAATTCCACTCGATATCAAATACCAACTGACCACTCATAAGCTGCATACGACTTTTGATCGCTCTGCACAGCACGCTTACCACAGTCATGACCCTGACCTCGAAGACGAATATCTGGACAACCAGCTTTTAGATGATGCTCATATTCTCTCAGTAGAGGAGCTTGAAGAGATTGATCTAAATAATGCCAATATTGATGTGCCGGCATGGTTAGATAATGTGGCCAAGCGTATCGGGCAAGAGTCTGTCCCCAACCTTAGCGCTGCCTGTAATTTTATCCGTAGTCATATGAATACTAGCGAATCTGAACGCTCTGGTGCCTATGTTACTGGTATTGGCATGACCGATATTTTAACCTATCTTTATCAAGACGAAGATGCACTCGTGGCTGCGATGCTCTATCGCAGTGCCCGAAAATCAATCATCAGTCTGGGTGAAATTGAGCAAAAATTTGGCAAGGATATCTCCACCTTGGTCAAAGATACCTTGGCGATGGGGAAACTGTCGGAAATCATCGAAAGTAACAAACGCTTAGAAGACCACTTCGTCAACAATCAGCGTGATCAGCTATCGAATATTTATAGCATGCTCATCTCCGTCACCAATGACGTGCGTGTGGTGCTGATTAAGCTGGCTGAACGTACCTTTGCCATGCGCGAATTGACCTTTTCTCATCTAGAGCGGCAAAACCGGGTGGCGCGTGAGGTCATGACGATTTATGCCCCACTGGCCCATAGATTAGGGATTGCCCAACTTAAATGGGAGCTTGAAGACCTCGCCTTTCGTTATCTCGCTCCTGAGCGTTATAAAGAGATTGCCAAGCTATTGTCTGAAAAACGCAGCGAGCGTGAGTCTTATATCGAGCGCGTACAAGATAAGCTCAATGAGGCGCTGGCAGAAGCTGATATCGCTGGTGAAGTGTCGGGGCGCGTCAAGCACATCTATTCTATCTATCGAAAAATGAAGCTCAAAGGCTTATCGTTTGACCAGCTTTATGATATCCGTGCGCTGCGTGTTTTGGTGACCAATCCTTCCGACTGTTACCATGTTCTTGGACTGGTACACGGTCTGTGGCGCTATATTCCTGAGCAGTTTGATGACTATATTACCAATCCTAAATCTAACGGCTATCGCTCGCTACATACGGCGGTCATTGCCGAAAACAAATCGCTCGAAGTACAGATTCGTACCCATGAAATGCACTTTGAGGCTGAGCTTGGCATGTGCGCTCATGTCAATTACAAAGAAGGACTAAAGAACAAAAAAGACAATTATCTCAATCAAAAAATCAGCTCGCTGCGTCAACTGCTTTCTATTAATAACGAAACACGCAATCAACCCCGCTCGTCCATGTTGGACGGCGATGAGCTAGACGAAATTGAGTTTGACGAAGAAGAACAACTGGTTGATTTTGATGAGCTCGAGCGTATTTATATCTTTAGTCGTGATGGTGACATTACCGAACTTCCAAAAGGCGCCACCGTCCTTGATTTTGCTTATTACGTGCATACGCAAGTCGGTAACCGTGCCCAAGCTGCACGTGTCAATCAACGCTATGTACCACTCACTTATCAGCTAAAAACTGGCGAACAAGTGGAGATTATTACCAAAGCGTCCCGCGAGCCTAATCGTGATTGGCTGGTTGCCTCACTCGGTTATATTCATACCAATCGGGCGCGCTCAAAACTGCGTCAATGGTTTAATAAACAAGACCGTGACAAAAACATTGAGATTGGTCGGCACATGCTTAGTAAAGAGCTTGAGCGTTTATCCGTCCACCCCAACAGTATTGATCTTAACGATTACACGCAGTTTTTTCACGTTAATAATACGGACGATATCGTTGTCGGTTTGGTCACAGGTGAGATTGGCTTAAACCAGCTAACCAGCCATATTTCTCGTCAGCTACACTTAGAGCCAGAGAGACCAGAGGAAGACTTCACATCCAGCGTCGATGCCAGAGACGCGGGCAAGCTTGATGCGTATAAAATCCATATCGATGGTCTAGACAATATTGAGATCAACTTAGCAGGCTGCTGTCACCCAGTACATGGTGAGCCTATTGCCGGTTATATCACTTTGTCACGCGGCGTTAGCGTGCATAATCGGGGCTGCCCAGAATATTTGCGCCTCATTGAACGTGACCCTGAGCGTCAAATCGATGCCGCTTGGCGCGTAAAATTAGGTCGCTATCAACCTGTCGATATTCATGTGGAAGCTTATGACAGACGTGGATTGTTGCGCGACTTAACCCAAATTATCGACAAAGAAAATGTTAATATTCGTCAAGTTGAGACTCTTAGCAATGACGATAATATTGCCTTTTTAAAGTTTCATATTGAAGTGTCAGGATTGGCACATTTATCCAAGCTCTTAGCCAAGCTTGAGCAGCAGCATGGCATTTTACATGCTCGACGTGCGGTTGCCTGATTATTAAGCTAGCACAATTTCCCGAGAATATATTTAATCCATAATAGAGTTTTCATAAGAAATACTATGCCTGAGTTACCCGAAGTAGAAACCACCAAAACCAGCCTTGCGCCGCTATTAGGTCAGCAAGTAACCAATGTTAAAGTCTTCCAACCAAAACTACGTTGGTCGATGCCTGATGACTTGACTCAATTGATTGATTGCACTTTGGATAGTGTCGAGCGCCGAGCAAAGTATTTGATATTGAATTTCTCATCCCCCTTACCTAAAAGTAATGTCACTACTGGGCTTGCTACATTAGCACCGCGTCAACTTCTCATTCATTTGGGCATGTCGGGTAGCTTACAACAGCATAGCGCTGGCACTGAGAAGCGTAAACATGACCATTTAGTGATGGTGTTTAACAGTGCTGATGATGGGCTAATACAATTACACTATCATGACCCTAGACGCTTTGGCTCGGTATTGTGGTATGAGGATTATGGCCCTAAGCTACTAGAGCATTTAGGTCCTGAGCCATTATCAAAGTCCTTTACCGCAGATTATTTATATCAGCTGATCCAACGCACGGATTTATCTGATAAAACAACGGTCAAAACCACAGCTAGTAAAAAAATGGCGAGTAAAGCAAAACCTAAAAAACAGCCAATCACTCGAGCCATCAAATCCGTCATTATGGAACAGCAAGTCGTGGTTGGCGTTGGCAATATTTATGCGACCGAAAGTCTGTATCTATCCAAAATACATCCGGCTACTCCCGCTCACCTGTTGTCGTATGATGATATTGCGATTTTGGTCGATCATATTAAAACGATTCTACAAAAAGCGATACAACTGGGCGGCTCGACCTTACGAGACTTCACAGTCGCTAGCGGGCAAACTGGATATTTCCAACAGACATTAAATGTCTACGGTCGACAAGGTGAAGCCTGTCCGCACTGTCATACGGCACTCGAGAATATTAAGCTGAATGGACGAGCTAGCGTATACTGCCCCGATTGCCAGCCACTAAAATAAGTCCACTGCTATGGTTAGGCTTTATGATATCAATTCTGTATATCTATGCTGTAAGCCAGCACCGATATAGCGATAATCTGCTCGTCGTTTGATGATAGTAAGGTTTGTCACTAAGGCGATTATATCGCACGCATTTTTGTTGCTTATTGACGCACATCTTGCTTTAATAGTGAAAGAGCTTACATAAATAGTGCAAAGCATTTATTTATCTGTAATAATCAATCTATTTATCGTTGCCGCATTGCTTATATAGGGAAATTGTCTCTGTGTGAAAATAGCAGCAGCCATTCATCATACTGCTTACGAGTTTTAGGATATCACCATGACTGTTAAGGCCAATACACAACGCACCGTTAAGCGCAAAATTTTCACTATGATTACCAGCCTAAGCTTAATTGTGGCCAGTATGCAGCCTGCTTTGGCAGCGATAGAAATTGATGAAGATGATTTTGGGCCTTCTTATGGCACAATGGCAGCCGATACCATCGTTGGCAAACCATTAGGTTTGGTAACTGCCATTGCGGGTACAGCAGCGTATATTGTCAGCTTACCCTTCTCTCTTATCGGTGGCAACGCCGATCAAGCGCAGCAGAAGTTATTTGTAGAGCCGTGGGATGCGATGGGACGTTGCTTGGGCTGTACCGTTGCCGAAGACAACTATTATAAGTCACAAGTCACTGATAACAATGTCGTGCGTATCATCGTCGATCAGCCATCAGAGATTTTAATCAATACCAATGACTATGTGATAGTAAGACCGTAAAATATGCAAATCTTTTTAAATACGGTATAACTATTAAGTCATCCCCTCATACTAACGAATTTATGAACTAACAATAAAAAAGGCTAACATCGCGTTAGCCTTTTTTGTATTCTATTAGCCAAATGATATGCCTTTATTTAACAATATTGGTATTGCTAAGCTTTGCACTAATTTCACGAAGCAATTGCACTTCTTCTGAAGGCTCCTCTACCGCCACTTCTTCTACTTCGTCAGCACGACGCATGTTATTGACCATTTTAACCATCATAAAAATGATAAAGGCCAAAATTAAAAAGTTGATAAGCACTGTAATAAAGCTACCGTACGCTAATACAGGGACGCCAGCTTCTTTAAGGGCATCATAAGTCATCGCGATACCTTCAGGGGCATCACCCAAGATGAGAAACATATTTTTAAAGTTAATCTCACCGCCAAAGATAAAGGCGACAATTGGCATAATAATGTCTTCAACCAACGAGGTGGTAATGGTTGCGAAAGCACCACCGATGATGACACCGACCGCTAAATCCATCACATTACCCTTTAAAGCAAACTCTTTAAACTCAGATACCATACTCATAATGTGTCCTCCTAAAAAATATCTGTGGATTATACTATAGCCCATTTAGTATACGACGAAGTATCAGACAATAGGCATTATTTGGGTATTATAAGGAAAATTTCATGCATTTATTATGGGTATAATAGCAAAATGCAAAAAAGGCTAACATAGTGTTAGCCTTTTTTTAAATATTTATTGGTATTAATATAAGCTATTAAGCACCTTTCTTGCTACGACCATGACGCTTACGTTCACTTTCAGTTAAGTAGCGCTTACGGATACGTATCGCTTTTGGTGTTACTTCAACCAATTCATCATCTTGAATAAATTCAAGCGCTTGCTCAAGAGTAAACTTGACAGCTGGTGTTAACGTCAACGCTTCATCCGTACCACTAGCACGAACGTTAGTCAACTGCTTGCCAGTTGTTGGGTTCACCGCCATATCATCGTTACGTGAATTAAGTCCAACGATCATACCTTCATAAACTTCAAGCTGTGGCTCAGCAAATAGTTTGCCACGCTTTTGTAGATTAAACAGAGCAAAGCCTAGACAAACACCTTTGGTCATAGAGACCAATACACCATTAGAGCGACCACCCACATCACCAATTTTTTGTGGTCCATAATGTGAGAAGCTTGACGTCATGATACCAGTACCTGAAGTCAATGTTAAAAACTCAGAACGGAAACCAATCAAGCCACGCGCTGGCATAGTCGCTTCAATACGCATACGACCTTTACCATCAAGCTCCATGTTAGTCATCTCGCCTTTACGTAAGCCGATTTGCTCCATGATTGGACCCTGATGCTCTTCTTCAATATCAAAGACAACATTTTCATACGGCTCTTGTAGCTTACCATCAACTTCTTTAACGATAACTTCTGGGCCAGATACACCCATCTCAAAACCTTCACGGCGCATGTTTTCGATCAACACCGATAAATGTAGCTCACCACGACCTGATACTTTGAATTTATCAGGGGACTCAGTGTCTTCTACACGCAAAGCCACGTTATGAATCAACTCACGCTCAAGACGCTCACGAATATTACGTGAGGTCACAAACTTACCTTCACGACCTGCGAATGGTGAGTTGTTTACTTGGAAGTTCATTGATACCGTTGGTTCATCAACCGTCAATGCTGGTAAGGCTTCAACGTTGTTTGGATCACAAATAGTATCTGAGATATTAAGCGCGTCAATACCAGTGATACAAACGATATCACCTGCTTGTGCATCTTCTACTTCGATACGATCAAGGCCATGATAGCCCATGATTTTTAAGATACGACCATTACGCGTGTTACCGTGCTTATCAATGATCGTTACTTGAGTATTTGTTTTAATCTTACCGCGTTGAATACGACCAATACCAATAACACCAACAAAGCTATTAAAATCAAGGCTTGAGATTTGCATACGGAAAGGCGCATCTGCATCCACTTGTGGTGGCTGCACAACGTCAACGATAGTTTTGAAAAGTGGTGTCATGTCATCAGCCAAGCTATCGGCTTCTAGACCAGCAACACCGTTCAATGCCGAAGCATAAACCACTGGAAAATCTAACTGCTCATCTGTGGCACCAAGGTTATCAAACAAATCAAAGATTTGATCCATAACCCAATCAGGGCGCGAACCAGGACGGTCAATTTTATTGATAACGACAATTGGTTTCAAACCTTGTTCAAAGGCTTTTTGTGTCACAAAACGAGTCTGTGGCATTGGTCCATCAACAGCATCAACGACCAAAAGCACGCAGTCTACCATCGACATAACACGCTCAACTTCTCCACCAAAATCGGCGTGACCTGGAGTATCAACAATATTGATACGATATTCGGTATCGTCAGTACTATCTGTCCATCGAATAGCTGTGTTTTTAGCCAAAATAGTAATGCCACGCTCTTGCTCAATATCACCTGAATCCATTGCACGTTCAGCAATGTTTGCACGGTCGCCAAAAGTGCCAGATTGATGTAATAGTTTATCAACCAAAGTTGTTTTACCGTGATCAACGTGGGCAATAATTGCGATGTTACGCAGGTGTTTGATATCGTTCGCCATATAAAATGCTCTTTTCGTCTTAAAAAAATGCAGTAGCAGTAAGCACCGCTGGATAAACTTTTACTATCAACCAGAAAGATACGATTATTTGACTCTTAAATGAAGACACAATTGGTGAATTAATTTAATTAATAATAGTAAAATCAAATACCTATGCTGGAAAATCCATCGTACAGATAGCTATGCTAATGTACACTTTGTTAATCTACAAAGTGTTTGGGTCGCTAGTATAACATTATTGCACGATTAATTTACGTAATAAGTTGCTTTTCTCAGTACATAAATAAAAAAAAGCCACCCATTGGGCAGCTTTTTTTGTAACGATATAACTAAGAAGTTAGCTGTCTAGCTATTATTTACTGAACAACCATGTCTTTAGTTTGTTCAACAGTCATAGTTTTGTCACCAGTGATGATGGCATAAACACGACGGTTCATAGCGCGACCTTCTTCAGTGTCGTTTGGCGCGATTGGTTGGTCATAACCATAACCAACGGTTGATAGACGGTTTGGAGCAATACCAAATTCGTTGGTCAACATAGATTTCACAGCAACGGCACGGGCTTCAGACAGACGTTGGTTATAACGTGCTGAAGGACCAGTTTTAGAAGCATGACCTTCTACGCGTGCAGTTGAGTTAGGATACTCGCGCATCTTCTCTGCTACTTTAGCGATTTCAGGTTTGTATTGGTTTTTGATAGCTGATTTGTCGTTATCAAAGAATACACGAAGTTCCATTTTCAGCTCGTCAGTAATATCTACTGGTACTGGGCAACCGCGCTCATCAACAACAACATTCATTGGAGTGCCTGGGCACGCATCAATGCTATCAGGTACGCCATCACCGTCAGAATCAAGATCAGATTCAACAACAACGATTGGTGGAGTCTCAACCATAGGCTCTACCATTGGAGGAACAGCTACTGTAGGTGCTAAATGGCCACCAAGTACAACTTCTAGACCGGCCAAGGCCATGCCTTCCCACCAGTTGTTATCAAAGTTATGAATCGCACGAGCTTCACCACGTAGGCTTAGCGCGTCATTGATGCGATACATAGCACCTAGACCTAGGTTACCGATAGTATCTTTAGAGTTTGATACTTCAGTACCAGCATCAACTCGAACTGGACTACCATCAGCATTAGTCTCTACATTCGAATTATAGGCTTCTTGGTTTTCAACTTCAATCTTAGATTGACCAGCACCGATTAGAACATATGGTTTGAACGGGCTATCAGTGTAACCAGTAAATTCTTCAGTACCGATTAAGAAGTTACCAGAAAGCATGGTTTGTTCAACATCAAAACGGTTAACGCCTGCATCTGCAGAATCTTCAGAAGCTTCGCCGTTTGTGTTTGACACACCATATTCTACTTGGAACTGAGTAGAAGGCGTTAACTCGATACCTAACGCAGCACCTGTATATAGACCGCTTTCTTTAGCTACGCCACCGTTGTTGTTGCCACGTGAGCCATCACCAATTTGCTGCGGAGGAACACTACCGTTTTCGTATAGATTTTTACCAGTAGTAAGCACTTCACGCTGTTTGTCAGCTGTGTCACTGATATCGTCAGTTACATGATAACCTAGTAATAGTGGGCTAATAGTAACGCCAGCATTAGCTGCTAAAGGCGCAACCGATACGGCAACCAGAGCTAGAGCAATTTTATTCAATTTCATGGACTTCCTCCAAAGGATAATTTTAGTGATGCGTTAAGCAAAACTACTTCTCAAGATGCTACGAAATAGACATCTTTTACGAATTTTAAATTACAAAGCAAAACTAATTTAGAAGTAGCTTAGCGATTATCAATTCAGTTTACAACTTTTTTCGTTAACGAGCTACACATTATTACACGATAATGTCGTAACTAAAACACAATGACCAGCTTAAGTTACTGAGGACTAACACACCTTACGATTTTTACCTTTTGTGTATGAGTCCGCAATAGATTCTAAACCGAAGCGTATCTGTTGGTTGAGGGTATTTTAATACAACTAGTATTTTTTCTCTATTGTTAAAACTATCTATTCACTAATTGAAACATTTTTTGACAGTAGACATATATTCTGTTTATATTGTAATAACCAACATTAATCCATTATGAATATCTGATCGATAATGATACGTGTATAGAGTGATGATTATCTCAAAAACTTAAATGTTATTAACTTGCATGTTTACGGACAAGAATGAGTGATAGTGATCATAGGCATATCAATATAGCATCAAATACATAATTTGTTACAGGTAATACTCGTATGGCTATATTACATATAATATCGTCAAATTGCCAACAACTATCTGTATTTATTTTACTTAAGTTGCTCTTAGCTAAGAATAAGCTTGCCCGTACAATCATATTTATTTATACGTCTCAAATCTCTTCTATAAATCATAAACAAACGATTCTAAATCAGAATGCCACCGACGATAAACACGCTTATAAGCTTTCAAGTCAAAATGGTTTTACGCTGGTAGAGCTGATTGTCACCGTTGCAATACTCGCGATTATCACAACGATTGCTGCGCCAGCTATTTTGACGCAATTAGCAAGCATGGAAGCCAAACGTATCAGGCATGGCTTAACAGATACGCTAAAGCTCGCGAAAGTAGAGAGTCTTATTCGCCGTCAAAATATATTGGTATGTTTGTCAGATAGCAATGGTCGCTGCGATAAGAACAGCAATAAAACCTTGTTGCTATTCGTAGATAACAACGATAATCAGCATTTCGATAGCGACACAGATGACTTATTACAAGAACAAACCCTAAACCCTAAATATGGCACCCTACATCTGCGTGCAGGAAGACGTCGTTACGTCAGATTCTATGGCGATAGCGGTATGCCACGCGGACATTTTGGCCACTTTAAGTATTGTCCAAGCTCAGTATACAGTCAGGCGATGTATCAAATATCATTCAGTCAAGGCGCTAATATTAGTTTTAAACCTAATGACAGTCATCCTACTGATTGTGGTGACTAGGGCGTGTCCTCAATTCAAGCGATTGTATCTAAATGGGCTAAAAATGGCTAAATTTTGCCAAACATCGTCAAATAGCTGATTAATATCCCGATATTATTTGCGCTACTTTCCTCATTTGACTTCAATTTATCTCATTTTTATGACCATTTTTAAAATGAGGACACACCCTAACATGCTTTGAGATTTGAGGTTTAAGCTATAACTGATAACGCTGTTGCTGTTGCCAAAGCAAGCGACTTTGAAGCGGCTGATAATCTAAGAGATGGTCAATCAGTTGCCGATGTAAACGCGACCAAGCATTAAGTGTGACATCACTTATTCCCTGCTCTACCATCAGCACTATCTCGTTGCCCTCAAAAACCGTTCGCCCTAGGCTAGCACTGTCTAAAAACTCAGCTTGTACAATGGGGACCAAACCAACATCAGGTAAGAACCGATAGACACTGTAAGGCTCAATGCTATCTTGAACATTGTCATGCGTTAACGTCAAGGCAAAACCCAACTCGTTAAATAGATACTGTTCAAATTGCCGCAAACACAAGCGCAGCTCATTAGCAGACAAGGGCTGTTTAAGCCTATCTAAACTGTCTTGATAATGCTGCCATAAGATTGGCATCGGATCTTCAGTGGGCAATAAGCGCCAGAGTATCTCATTTAGATACAAGGCAGCGTATTGCTGTTGACCAGTGATGTTTTCGTAAGGAATGGCTGTGAGTGTTTTCGCGGTAGCGTCTTCTAGAAGCACATCTGTTTGTACGACGTACTGAGGTGCGATATTAATCTGGCTGAATGTCTTTAAATCCCGCTTACCCGTAGCAAACAATTGCAAGGGCATAAATAAGGGCGCGCCTTTTTTACCAATACCATGTATGACCCCATGCTGCTGAGAGAATAGGTAATATAAAGCGCGTTTTTCTTGGTAAGGGCGCTGGTGTAACAAATAACCAATCAATGCTTCATTACGCATTTATCATTACCTCAGCGCTGATCATAAAATGCACTCAAAGATGTTATTCTTAAATCACTGTTAATAGCCCAAGCTGGTCAATGCACGTTCGTCATCAGACCAACCACGTTTCACTTTTACCCAAAGCGTTAGCATGATTTTTTTATCAAACAGCTGCTCCATATCCTTACGTGCATCCATACCCACTTGTTTAATACGTTGACCTTTATCACCGATGACAATTGCCTTTTGACCACTACGCTCGACGTAGATCGTCGCATCGATAAAGGTACAAGCTTTACGTGGGCGGCCCGTCTTTGGATCGGTATGCGCAGGTTCGTCTTTGAAGCCATCAATCTGTACCGTTAAGTCATAGGGTACTTCATCACCCGCGCTGCGCATGATTTTTTCACGGATAATTTCACTGGCTAAGAAACGCTCTGAACGATCGGTAATTTGCTCAGTGTCATAGATAGGCGCAGCAATAGGCAGATGCGAAGCAATAACTTCTTGCAGACGATCTAAGTTTTGATTTTTTAATGCAGAAACTGGAACGATATCAGCGAAATCAAAGCTATCACTAAAGGTTTCGATTAATGGTAAAACGCTGCCTTTGTCTTTTAAGGTATCCGCTTTATTAATCACTAAAACTACTGTTAGATTAGTATCGCCAAGCTTTTGTAAAACCAGTAAATCATCGTCACGCCACTGATCTGAGTCGACGACAAACAGAACTAAATCGACATCAACCAGTGCCGATACGGCAGCCTTATTCATACGCTCATTGATAGCTCGCACTTCATTACGATGAATACCTGGCGTATCAACGAACACCGCTTGCATTTCATGATTGGACAAAATACCGTGGATACGATGACGGGTCGTTTGCGGTTTACGTGACGTAATAGATAACTTCTGACCCAATAAATGGTTCATCAAGGTTGACTTACCCACGTTTGGACGTCCAACGATTGCCACATAACCTGCTTTAAAATCCTCAGCCATACGCGCATTATTATTTGGCGAAAAAAACTCTTCGATGGCCATATCATTTTCTGCATCGTTGTTTTCTGCATCGTTGTTTTCTGAGTGCTCGGAATTTAATTCAGCACTTTTTGATTCAGCGATTTCTGGCGTTGGTTTTACGTCTGTTTTTTGGGTCATAGCGTCGGTATTATCTTCATTATTTGATGGCAAGTCAGTACGATTGCTCATAGATTTATCCTGTGGGGTTTATCATTAGCTCAGCAGTTCTACTGCTATCTACAATAAAGTAGTAGTAAATAAGATAGCAGCACCATGCTTGGCTTGAGATATTTGCGGTTTTAAAATAAGTATTATTTAAAAATAACCCTTACTTAAAAAAATGTAAATTTATTGTTTTATAAAATATGGCTTTAAGATTTAGATTATGAGCGAGTTTTTGGCAAGCTTGGCAGTTTATGTAGCTGGTTAATCATTAGCTCTGCTGCTTTTTGCTCAGCAATACGGCGACTCTCACCCGATTCAGTAATATCAGGACAATTACTAATATTTACCTGACAGCGCACCACAAAAATTTGGTGTGGTGCATTGCCACGCGTTTCCATCAGCTCATAATGTGGCAAATCGAATTGTTTAGATTGCAGCCATTCTTGCAAGCGGCTCTTAGCATCTTTTAGGGCTTTTTGGTCGTTGACATTATCGATCAGATCGCCATACCATGAGAGCACGCAATCACGAGTAATAGTCATATCCTGACTGTCTAGATAGATAGCGCCAATCAGCGACTCTACAGCATCGGCTAGTATAGAGGCGCGATTACGACCGCCACCCTTGCGCTCACCTACCCCTAATATGAGGTGGTTGGAAAGCTCTAAGTTTTGAGCAATGATGACCAGTGACTCTTGACGTACTAAGGTGGCACGCATACGCGTCAATCGCCCTTCGTTTTGACTGGGATAACGATGGTATAAAGCCTCACCCACAATCATACCCAATAGCGCATCGCCCAAAAACTCTAAACGTTCGTAGTTTTTTTTGCTATCGAACGAGCGATGAGTCAGTGCCAGCTTGGGAAGCGTAAGGTTATTAAACACATAACCCAGTTTGCGCGTTAATATCGCTAGGCGTTGGATGAATTCTGAGCTAACAATAAGCGTGTCAACAGACGGGTCATTTGTTTGGGAGGTAGGAAGCGCCTGAGAGTGCTGCGAAGTTGGTTTCATGCGAGGCTTGTGGTTATCCCTTTTGTTTTACTGAAGTAATTGGTCAATAATGACTGGTTAATAGTGATTAGTTAATAACTAATCGCTATTAAAAAATATAAAAGTAAATAATTTTTGCTAAATAAATAACAGATAAGCACTCTGCCTATTCAGGTTACTCTGTCACGGTTGCGTCAATGTCACCTTCAAAGCGATTGACAATATCGACGTTACCGAAAAGGTTGTTGGTTTCTTCATATTTCTTATAAATAGCCAACTGACCGGTTTTTTTGTTGGTGAAAGTAAACACCTCTTCTGCATTGGTATCATAATCAGCATTGATAGATAGCTGCCGATTCACACGCTCGACGAATTGCTTGGCCGTCTCACCTTTGTCATTGGCTTCTTTAAGCTCCATTCCTAAAAGCTTGGTCAGCTGATAACCACCAATCTGTGCCGGTACAATAGCAATTATCAATTTGACGGCAATACCGAGAACAATGATGAATAACACAATACTAGTCACACTAGCTCCGCGCTGGGTCGACAAACCAGATAACTGCTGCACCATAACACCTCTCAACGGGTAAATTATTATATTATTATTGAGCACTTAACTACAGCATGCCCTCAATTCAATCGATAATCATAATATTAGCACGAAACTATTATTGATAAGTCAGCCTACGACCGACGCATCAAGCCGCTATTGCTTTATAAATTTAATCACTTTATAAATTTAATCGCTTCAGAACTTTAATCAATAGCGCCGTTACGTGCAAAGGTGGGCAAATTGAGACCTGGTGGCTTATGCATCCAAATATAAACAGCCTTGCCTGCTAGGTTTTCATCAGGGACAAAGCCCCAAAAACGGCCGTCGGCACTGCGATCACGGTTATCACCCATCACAAAATAATTACCTTCAGGAACTTTAATACGCCACTCGTTACCCTCTGAGCTAACCACTTCTGGTGCTTGTTGCTGCAAAAAGGGCGCATACTGTGAGCTATTCATGCCTTTCAAGTAACGAACGAGATGCTCATGCTCACCCTGTGTTTCTTGAAAATACTGCGCTTCACCCTCTTCTTGCTGACCCATTGCTGCCGCATTTTCTTCCGTCAGCACTTGTCCTGGGGCAACTTGTCCGGCAGGGTACAGCTGTGCAGTTAGCTCAGCATTGGCATCAAAATCAATAGATTTGGTCGTTACAGGCACATCATTGATAGCAAGCGTACCTTGATCATAGCTGACTGTGTCACCCGGCAAGCCAATGACACGTTTGATATAATAAATACTAGGGTTTTCAGGGTAGCGAAAGACCGCCACGTCGCCATGTTCCGGCTCGCCAGTATCCAATACCTTATTGTAAGTCAGCGGCAGGCGCACTCCATAAGCATATTTATTGACGGCAATAAAATCGCCAGTATATAAAGTTGGTACCATGGATGAGGACGGAATATTAAAAGGCTCAATTAAAAATGAGCGAACTATTAATACTACTGCCAATACGGGGAAAAAATCATAGGCCCAACGTACCAGTAAGCTCTCTTGGCCGCGGCCACGTGTTTTACGCTGTTTTAGCGCCAGCTTATCCAATAGCCAAATAATACCCAAGCCAATAGTTAATGGCACTAAAATCAAATTAAAATCAAAATCCATACTTAATTGCCTATTAGCGAGCTACTTATCCAACGATGATATCGGTAAAACCAGCCATGATATTCGTCTATTAATAATCTAATCTACCTGTAGTACCGCTAAGAAGGCTTCTTGTGGAATCTCGACATTACCCACTTGCTTCATGCGTTTTTTACCGGCTTTCTGTTTTGAGAGCAGCTTTTTCTTACGCGACACATCACCGCCATAACATTTAGCCAAGACGTCTTTACGCATGGCCTTAACGGTACTACGTCCAATAATTTGGCTACCAATTGCCGCTTGAATAGCGACATCAAACATCTGACGTGGGATCAGCTCTTTCATCTTACCAACGAGCGCATTACCACGGTAACGCGATTGGGTTTCGTGCACAATCATGGCAAGCGCATCGACTTTCTCACCATTGATTAATACATCTACCTTAACCAATTTATCCACTTGATAACGCTCAAAATTATAATCAAGTGACGCAAAACCACGCGATACTGATTTTAGACGGTCAAAGAAGTCCATGACCACCTCACCCATCGGAATATCAAAGATTAGCTGTACTTGACGACCCATAAAGCGCATATCTACCTGTACGCCGCGGCGCTCAATACATAAGGTCATCACGTTACCGAGGTAATCCTGCGGTACTAAAATCTGACAGCGGGCAATCGGCTCACGGAACTCTTCGATATTATTCGGTTCGGGCAATCTTGATGGGTTATCAACGTAAATAATACTGCCATCTTTTTTTACAATCTCGTAGATAACTGACGGCGCAGTGGTAATCAAATCCAAGTCATATTCGCGCTCTAAACGCTCTTGGATAATCTCCATATGCAGCATGCCGAGGAAGCCACAACGAAAACCAAAACCTAGTGCATCAGAAGTGTCTGGCTCAAAAAACAATGACGCATCATTAATTTGCAATTTTTGCAGCGCTTCACGGAACTTTTCAAAATCAGTCGATTCAACAGGGAACATACCGGCATATACTTGCGGGGTAATCTGTTTAAATCCAGGAATACGATCAACATCTGGCGTACTGGCATGCGTAATGGTATCACCCACTGGCGCGCCAGCAATATCCTTGATACCCGCAATAATAAAGCCAACTTCACCCGCTTGTAAGATACCTGTATCTAATGGTTTTGGGGTAAATACACCAATGGATCCGACTAAATGCGCATCTTTGGTCGATTTAATATAAAGTTTGTCACCTTTTTTTATGGTGCCTTGGCGGACACGTACTAGTGATACGACGCCCAAATAATTATCAAACCATGAATCGATAATTAACGCTTGTAGCGGTGCGTCACGGTCACCCGTTGGCGCAGGAATAAATTCAACCAATGCCTCAAGTAACTTATCAACGCCAAGACCTGATTTCGCCGACACGCGCGGCGCATCAACGGCATCGATGCCAATGATATCTTCAATCTCTTGAATGACGCGCTCAGGCTCAACTTGTGGTAGATCAATCTTATTTAAGACTGCCATCACCTCTAAACCTTGATCCACTGCGGTATAACAGTTGGCGACCGATTGTGCCTCCACGCCCTGAGCCGCATCTACAACCAATAGTGCGCCTTCACAAGCCGCTAGTGAGCGTGAGACTTCATAAGAGAAATCGACGTGACCCGGGGTATCAATAAAGTTTAGCTGATAGCGCTCACCGTTTGGATGATCATAATACAGCGTCACCGACTGTGCTTTAATCGTGATACCGCGCTCACGCTCAATATCCATGGAATCAAGGACTTGCGCCTGCATCTCGCGATCTTGCAGCGCGCCACACATCTGAATAAAACGATCGGCAAGGGTCGATTTGCCATGATCAATGTGGGCAATAATAGAAAAGTTACGAATATTGGCTAATGCAGTCACAAAGCGCCTACTAAATAATGGATGTTGGAGTAATGATCGGTTCGCACAATGGTAATAATAGCCATTGCTAAAGCGTACCGATGTATGCAGGTATTCTAGCAGTTTTCCACTGTAAAGTAAGGCGATTTTATTAGCAGGGATTGGAATGGCTACTGACATTAACGACTGAGTAGTGTTAACGATTAAATAAGTGCTTAGATTAACATTTTACAACGCAATATTAATGGCTTTAATTTAACCAAGACATCATTGGCTGGCTCTGTCTGATAAGTTATTTAGCGGTATCAGAACTTATGCTAGTGGCATCCGTTGGCTTTAAATACTTATACATCCAGGGTGATTTGCCATAAAAAGCGCCATTGATTTGCGTCTGTTCAATCAGATATTCACGAAACCTTAAATAAAACTCATTATCTGGGCTTTTGGGATGCCGCCAAAAATCATCAAGCGGCTTTGGGTCTGTCAGTTTTGGGGTGTCGTAAATCGCGCGACCCATAACCTTGGTAGGTTTTTTATGATATACCGACTGTAGCCCTGTCGTACTATTAATCGTCACCATACCGATACTATGCTTCATCAAGGTTGGCAGATGCATATCGCAGCCATAAAAAACGCGATGACTGACCTGATAGCGCGCAGCCAAACTGCAGACCAATTCTCGATAATCTCGATGACCGCGATCTAACGGATGGTGCTTAAATACCAATAACTGCGCCTCATGAGCATGACCTGCAAAGCTTGCGATGGCTTCGTCAATGAACTGTACCACATCACGATAATCACTGTGATGAGTAATCTGCGAGTCATTGTGTACTTGTAGGCTAATCAAGAAGTAATTATCACTTTCTTGTTTGGTCAGTCTCTTTTGTAGTTGTTTGTCAGGTACATAGCCGCGCAGCTTACGCCATGGCGCTTTTAACCATGCTATTGCCTCTTGCCACGCTGTCATACCTCGGTAATGCGAATAATGGGGATAGCGACTCTTGTATAGCCAAGCAATAATGTAGTAAACGATGGCGGCGATACTCAAGCGATAAAATCGATTGTGCGTATATAACGGCTTATCATTGGCCTTATTCAACGCTTTAATATCGGCAATTTTTAACCGCGAATTACCATTAATACCGTACTCCTGCAAGGTAATATAATCGGGTCGCAAATAGCCTTCTTCGAACACAAAAAATGAAGTGCCTAACTTTTCACTGATGCACGACGCTTGTGTATGATGCGGGCGGCAGTCACCAAAACACACAATCGCATCAATATTATGCTCGCTAATAAAGGCCTGCAGCCAAGACGAAAACTGCGCCAAAGTACCTGTGTACTCATGTGTATTAGGATGGCTATAAAAAAACGCATCACCGGCATTAAAGTTGATTTTACTTACTTGAATATTTTGAGTCTGCAAAAATGTAGAAAAGCGATTGAAAAAGCCGCCCATCTTTCCCTGTAACAGCAAGACGTGTCGATGAGTAAGCAAATGAGACATCGAAGCTGCCATAGTATTAGATTACCATTGATTGAAGAATAGACAGACAAAAGAGAGGCAAAGGGATTGAGTAAATAACCCTAAATGACAAACAATTATACCGAAAAAACCCTTGCTTGTCGCAATGGATTTATAAGAGGTACTTGGCGTTTATTAACGAGATAATTTACGTAAGCGCTGCTGCCATTGATGACGCTGTTGCATAAAATGCGTGGCAGCACGACGCTTAAATTGGCTAGGTATCTGGCTGATTATGGCTAAAGGTTTTTTTGACGTGGCACTTGTCTTCACCGAAGCATTATTTATCTGGTTTTGCTTTGCGGCAAGATCGTTATTTTTCGGCGGGTACAAATAGTCAATCACTTGCTCGACTTGCGCCAGTCCATAACCATTGGGAAGGCGATACAAAGGGTAGTCTATTAACGTACAGTGTAGCAGTTGTTCAAGCGTCAACGACGTCTGTCGTTTTCGTCTCTCTAAATAGTCAGCTTTCGGTGATAATTGGGCATCCATATCTGTCGTTAAACCCCAGCCGGCATAAAATGGTAAGCCGTAACAAGTAACGTCTAAACCACGAAGCAAGGCTTCAAAACCTGTTAATGAGCTAATAGTATGCACCTCATCAACACTCTCTAAACAGTCCGGCATTGCGGTATCATAAGCGACCGCTTGTACCTGTTTTAGATGCGCGGCGGTTACCTTCCCTGCACGTAATCCCGCCTCAACATCTGGATGCGGCTTATAAATCAGATAAGCATCAGGATTGTCTTGGCGTACACGCTCAATCAAACCACTGTTGGTTTTAATCGTTGAACCACAATACTGTACCGATAAGTCGTCTTCTACTTGCCCGACAATAAGAACACGGGATTTCCCAGATAGCTTAGCGTCTTGCATCCAAAAGATCTGTTGATCATCAGCGCCATCTACATTCATGCCAACATTGTACTTGCTGACCCGCTGAGTCAGCAGCTTGCCTCGCAGTGACTCTACTCGTGCACACTGCTTTGGCGTCAAGGCCTCACAGTGACGTAATAGCGCTTCCAAATCTGACGGCCGCGTTGCATCATAATAAATGCCTTGCTTGTCTATAACGACAGACAACGGTGCTAATAAGGTAGCCCCCAAACCATTTGAGCGAATAAACCCATCTTCCATACAGTAAATAGCTGGAATATCTGAACGTTGCTCAGCCAATTTACTTTGTCGTTTCTTTTGTACTTGCTGGCGCTTGGCTAGACCCCATACCAGTAGCGGCTGCTGATAATTAACACGCAAGTGATCAGGATGCAGTAAATTTTTGAGGCGTGGCTTGGGTTTTACAAACAAATTGGTACGAGGTAGATGGACAAAAGCTTTCACAAAGGGCAGTTTCCAACGGCTAAACTCATATACCGTTAAATTACCCTCAAGACGTCCTTGCCAATAACGATTGGTGATTAACCACTCAATGGCGGTATCAATCTCGCAGGCTTGCTTGGTGGCTGGATCTACATAGGCACTATAATCGATATAAGCACTATAAAATAAGCTTTCTAACGTAACCGTAAGGCTATTAGAGGATTGTTTTTTTCGCTGGTTAGGCAGGCGCTCAGTTATTTTCCATGGTTTTGCCAATAACTTAGAAAGTCGCCCTGATTCTGTTAATTTTTCAGGCGGCAGCATGGCAGCAGCAAACGCTTGACGGCGCTTCTTTACTACTTTAAGCAAGCGCTTTGGTGCACCGCTGTCATCGGTCAGGCCCCAACCACTATACCAATTAACGCCAAAACAATGCACTGTCTTGCCGAGCATTAGTGCCTCAAAACCCATGTGCGAGCTGACGGTATAAACATCGCTAACTTGCGCCAACAACTCGATAGGATTAAGCGCTTGGGTTAATAGTCGAACGTTTTTAGGTCGTTTTAAGCTGGTCAGGTATCCTGATTTTGCCGCAGGATGGGCTTTGATCCAAATATGAGCATGAGGGTGATTACGGCAAGCAGCTTTTAACATGCGCTTGAACTGCTTACCATCAGCGCCCGCCCCTTTGATAGAGGCATCACCAACGACTTGATCAATTAGCAACACATGTGTTTTTGGAGCAGTGGACGCTGTACTACCCTCTTCCTCCATTACTAAATGATCCAGTGATGGGCTTACAATCACTGCGTTGTATTTGCTTAATTTAGCGTTGCAAATACGCGCTATTAAGGCTTGCGCGCGCTTGTTGTCTGACAATAGATCGTACGCATTTGAATAATCATGAGCACGTTGAATAATCAACTGTTCAAGGCGTGAGCGCTGCGTCGAATCAAAGTAGATACCGATATCATCAATAACGACGCTTAATCCATAGCGGCTACTAAGCCCTGAATCTAGCGAACGTAAGAAGCCATCTTCAATACTCAATGTCGGAAGCCCTTGCCGGTTGGCGGCGCTCTTTGCTCGTTGATAGCTTTTTTTGTGACCCCAACCGATAAAAGCATCCGGGGTTTCAGACCCTACGTTAAAGCGCTGTTGTAAAGCTGACCAAGGATACCAACGCTGTAGGTCTGCTCGTAAGACGTCTGAAAGTAAAAGGTTGTTACGGCGCATCCCTTTGCCGACTACCGCCAGACGTTTGGGTGCGTTAGATTCCAACCATTCAGGTTTTAATAAATTAGATGGCAATAAATTAGATTTCATTGATGGCAAAAATAGTGCGTCAATAAAGGGTGACGCCAGCGGCATCTTATCCTTATTTATCACACTTTTTGCCATTTTCGATACCTTATTCAAGTTATATAGGAGTGACTATAAATCTAGTACAACTTTGGCTGCAATGGCTAACTGATAAAGTATTTGCGATAAACCACGGGCGATTTCTACACGTTTGGTTTTGACTTTCGGTAATACCATGATCTCATCACCCTGTTGAATACGGTAAGCGGTATTAACCACTTCACTGGCCCCATTTTGATGAACAACTAAGATCTCTTTAACATCAGCATTGTCAGAGAAACCGCCTGAATTGGCAACATAATCACCAACCGTATAATCTGGGTTAAAGGTTAGCGCCCCTTGTGCTCGTACTTGACCGTTAACCGTAATAACGGAAGTTTGCGCCGGTATCTCAATAATATCACCTTGCTGCAGAATAATATCCTGCCACGAATTCGGTACGACGACGATTTGACCAGTGGTTTTAACATTACGGGCTTTGGCGACAAACTGCTTAACCAAATTGGCATCGTCTTGACGCAATGCCGCCTCTTCTCGCGTCGTTGATTGGCTAGCAAGCGTTAATTCTTCCAAACGATCCAGCGATTCGTTAATCATGCGTTTTTGCTGTTCAGCAACAGACTCACGATAAATCGTTAAATGCGTCAGCTTTGCCAATGGGCTTGGTTGCAACTGGGGGACGATGTCTTTTAGACGAGCACCATAAGGCACAACCATGGCACCATTACCCGTATGTGCGCCTTTAACTTGTACGGCGATGGTGCCGGCATAACGATCTGAGGTAACCACCATCTGATCGCCATTATAGACAGGAACATTCTGCGCTTCTGCAAGGGAGTAATATTCTGCGGTTTGCGCGCGTCCTGCACTGCGAGTGATGCTAACGTTGGTAGCTTTAGCTGCGGGACTAGCCACTTGCAGTACATCACCGATGGTTAAGTCGTTTACATCAAACTCAAAGGTGTATTCGTTCTGAACTTCCCCGCCCACTTGAAAGGTTTTTTTCTGTGGGGCAACAGTAATGACGTCACCATCACGGAATGCAAATGACTGTAATTTACCCGCCAATAAAAAATCATATAAATTGACTTGCTGCAACATCTGACCATTACGTTTGATTTGGATATCAATATAACTGCCGCGGGTTGGATCAACGCCGCCCGCACGGTCTAAATAGGACAATACTGAATCTGCTGCAAGCCCACCATAATAACCGGGTTGTTTGACAAAGCCAGTCACGAAAACTTTCACTGGCTGTGCTTGCTCTAATGACGCATAAACGCCGACGTTCGAGCGATAAATACGACTGACCGCACTTTTGACCACGTTTTGTAGACTGCCATTTTGCACACCAGAGATACGGACTGGACCAACATTCGGTAAGAAAATATTACCTTGCGGATCTACAGTCGTGGTCGCGGCATATTGATAGGCGCCCCACATTCGTACTTGTACATTATCACCAGGATTAATCACATAGCTGTCGTTAAAGGTAGAACCAGAAGTCGTCGAAAACGCACCGCGAAATAGCTGCTCACCAAACATCATATCTTGAGTATCGATATCTTGATAAGGACGCGTGGTATTAATCACTGACTGACTGGGTAAGCTTGCGGCATTGACAGCTTCTTGAGTCGTTGCTTGACCCGGAACCCCACCAGCGAAAGCTTGCGTTGAGACATTAATGTTACTGCGGTTTTGGTCTTGACTCATGCTATTGCTACTAGTACCAAAGCTAGACCCTGCTATTTGATCCGCATAACTGGTCGCTGCTATTGCCGAGATGCTGGTCGCAGCCATCGTCAAGCTGATTACCTTAATCATGGTCACGATAGGACGTGGTTTCATGTTCATGCGTTGTATTCCTTTGCAGATCTATCGATCATTACTGGTATTTGGTTTGGCAAATCGTTCGCGATTGCCAAGCGCATCAAATCTTTAGCTTTTTACAGGGTAAAAATTTTAAAACTTACCCTGTAAGAAAATTCAAAGCTAGCTACGATGGTCACGAACCACTGCCATTACTAGACGTACAAAGCCATAAAGCATCAAAAGCAATGCCAGCGATGTCCAAATAATATAAATATGACGCGGATAGGATGCTTCTTCAGCCTCATAAGGGGTTGAGATTACAATCAAGTTTTTCATTTTTTTAAAGGCTTCTAAGCGGGCCTTTTCAAGCGATGATAGTGACAACTTATATAACTCAGTGGCGAACTCAACATCCGCTTTAATCGTCTCAAACTGTACAGCTTGACGGTTCAATTTGGTCGTATTTGGTGAGGTTAGTTTGGTTTGTTCTTGAGCAATCTGCTCTTCAACTGCCTTAATCTGACTTCTTAACGACACCACTTGCGGCGCATCTGGGTTCAAATAGCTTAGCAATTGTCGCTCTTCAGTGCGTAATGAGCTAAGCTGCGCTTGTAGGCTACCAATCAGTTGATTAACAATTTGGGCATTGGCCTGCGGGTCATAAATTTCGTTTTCATTTTGATAATTGAGCAACTGTTCTTTGGCATCATTCAAGCGATCCTGTGATTCATCGAGTTGCGTCTCGGCAAACACCAGTTGATCACGCGCGACCTCTTGTGAAATGCGGTTTACAAACTGTTCAGACTCACTCAAAATCGCTTTGTTAAGCTCAAAAGCGTAGTCTGAATCAAAGGCTTCTGTCGATACTGACAATACATAGCTTTGTTCGTCAAGATTGATATGAACCCGACTTTTAAAATATTCGAGTAAATCTTCTTGCGACGCATCAGGATCAATCTCGTAAATAGGATCCGAGCCATCTACATAATAAGCCTCGCGGAACTTAAACTTATTATCAAGGCGCTTCACCATATCATTGGACAATATATATTCAGTCAGATAGGTTGCATCTTCTTTACTGGTGCTATTCACACCTAACAAGGCCGATAGACCGCCACCAGAAGGTACGCTAGATTCGCTCACTTGTTTCACGACCACATCAGCTGTCGAAATAAAGCGCGGATGTGCAAGGGTCATGACATAAAAGATCACCAACACCCAAGGGAGGATCACCAAGCCAATGAACAGCGAGAAGTCAATTATCTTATTTTTTCGCTTTGTGGACATGCTTTTCATAAACCTCAATCGCTTCTGTTGTGTCATCAAAGACGTGTGCTGTTTGATCCATTAGCACAATACCAATATCGCAATTACGCTTAATATCACCGATGTTATGCGATACAATTAAAAACCCGGCTTGCTGACGGCGCGCTGCTAAAATCTCTTCACTACGCTTACGAAAAGCGGCGTCACCAACCGCACCAGCTTCATCAAGCATATAATAATCAAAATCAAAGGCTAAGCTTAAACCAAAGGTTAAGCGTGCTTTCATACCTGAAGAATAGCTTTTTACTGGCATATCAAAATAATTACCAATGTCAGCAAATTCTTCGACAAAACGAATTTTTTCATCGATATAGGGTCCGCTTGAGTAAAGACGACAAACAAAACGCACGTTTTGACGGCCCGTCAAGCTACCTTGGAATCCACCTGCTACACCAACTGGCCAAGAAATAGTGGAATCGGTAATAATTTCACCACTATCCGGCTCATCAAGACCACAAATAATCCGCAGCAACGTTGATTTACCCGCACCATTTCGACCAAGTAAACCTACATTTTTTTTATCACCGATGGTCAGGTTTAAATCTTTAAATAAATAATGCCGACCTTGCTTAGTCATAAATGATTTGGAAATATTTTTGATCTCGATCATTTATCTACCTATATTTTTGAATGACTATCAATAATACTAAGGAGAAAGTTAGCTACTTAACGAGAACGCAGCATATCTCTTTCTGTAAATTTATAAAGTAAAAGGCCAAAAAAATTAACACCGATCATCCACTTCAAAAAATACCCTATATCAATATGATAGGCTGGATAATTGGGAGCGAAAGCATGTCTTATGAGCTCAATATTATGGATCAGAGGATTATATAATAAGTAACTAAAATAAGGCTCTGGAACTATGTGAATAGGGAAAATAATACCTGAGGTAAAGTAAAGTATCGTAAAAAATATTGTCACTACTTTACTAATTTCGCCACCATAATACCCTATTACCATCATAATCAAAGCGATGCCAAAGCTAAACATGAACAAAGTAATCCAGCAAAACAATACAATATGCAGGTTTTCTAAGTTGGCATAGATATTAAAAAAGGCCAAACCAACTAATAGTAGTATCGAAGTAAAAAAATAAATGATTAACTCTAAAAATGAGCGGGCAATAATTACATCGATGTGTTTGATTGAGCGATACATCAACAAGCCTTTATTCGCTTCAACAGCCCCTAATGCCCTTGTTGCTATTTTTTGAAACATACGAAATGGAACCATCCCTGCTACTAAGAACAAAGAAAAATCCATTCCTGGCACTAAACGCTCACGAATAGCACCAAAAATAACCAAAAATATAAGAATTTGAAAAATAACTTCTAGCGGCGCCCATAGATAGCCCAAGCGATAACCACCAAAACGCGTTTGCAGCTCACGCATGAGCAATGCATGGAATGCCGCACCCATGACTTTCAGTCCACTACGGTGCTTAATAGGACGATAAGGAGGTAATTGTACAGACATAGCGTTACAGGACTTTACCGAAAACAGCCCCTATGATAAGTAAGCGGGACATAAGTTACAAGAATTAATCTGTGTCTAAACAGATAAACCTATGATTTAGCAAGAAAACAGCAAGTAAATATAAACGGTTATTTATCTAACTGACTTTAGAATATTGTCTTCATTGGGTTTTTTAGCCAAAAAAAAACCAATCACAAAGGATTGGCTTCTTTCGTACTGCTATTCTTACTATAAATGGTGGCGATGAAGAGACTTGAACTCTTGACCTCACGATTATGAGTCATGCGCTCTAACCAGCTGAGCTACATCGCCATTTAAGGCTCGGTATAATACCGATAGAGAAGACTGTCGTCAACCCCTAATTATCGTTTATCTGCAAAAAATAGGAATTTAATTCAAATTAATAGCAAATATGCATAGCACTAACGATAAAAACGAACAATAAAAAATTGGTAAACCGATAAGCCGGGTTCTGTCGTGGACAATCATTCCTCTAGGCGTATCATCGCTAATACGCTCAAGCAACCTACCCGCATCGAACGCGGGCCGCGCCATGCCGATGCCTATTTGGTCTTGCTACGCGTGGAGTTTACCATGCCGTGAGATGTTGCCATTCACGCGGTGCGCTCTTACCGCACCCTTTCACCCTTACCTCGCTTGCGCGGGGCGGTCTACTCTCTGCTGCACTGGTCGTCAAGTTACCCTGCCCAGCCGTTAGCTGGCACGCTGCCCTATGTAGCCCGGACTTTCCTCCCCTGCGCATCTGTTGCCAGTGTGCAGCGGCGATTGCCTAGTCTACCAAGCGCGCTAGTATAGCAAAACTAATGGCTGTCTAGGAATATCTTTTGCGTTTATTTCACTTTTTTACCAAATGACTTGAATCAGGATCTAAAGAAAGTTCAGCGGTAATATTAAATCATTGTCATTCTTCTGGTCTTTATCTTGGCGTGACAGCTGTAACCAATGTGTGTTTGGATAATTTTGCGCTAAGTAGTTTTTTAAATAATCAATCGTGCTATCAGCTATTTGCTTATCCGTCTGGGCAGCACTGTCATGAATATGGTTATAAATGACGCTATGTACCGTCAAACCACGCGCTTTAATCGCCTCTAAACTCAGCAAAGTATGATTAATACTACCAAGCCGCCCTGATGTGACTAAAATCACCGGATAACCTTGAGTAGCAATATAATCTAAGGTTAATAGCTGCTCGGTTATGGGCACAAGCAAGCCACCTGCGCCCTCTAATAGCACTATATCGTAGCTTTGTTGCAATTGCTGCGTAAACTTGGTGATGATTTCAGGGTCTAGAACGGCATTAGCAAGCGCAGCAGATAAATGCGGTGACGCAGGTTTCTCATAGCGAAACGGACACGTGGTAAAGTCTAAATCACAAGGCTGCAACGGCATATTCATCAATTGACGATGAGTGACAATATCATCGGCAATATTCATCTCACCAGTATCACAATTGACGCTAACGCCTGTTTGTACCAACTTTTGAGTGATGACGTTAGCACCTTGATGCATCAGCGCCTTTGCTACCATGCCGGTAGCGTAAGTCTTGCCAATATCGGTATCGATACCAGAGATAAATAGCACGCTCATAGTTGACCTTGCTTTGTTAAATAAACACGAACCACCGTTAACAATGACTGACATAACGTTACTAATTCAGTGTCAGTAGTCATATAGGGCGGCATGATATAAACCAACTTACCGAAGGGTCGTACCCAGATGCCGTGTTCAATAAGTAAAGATTGAAATACTGGCATATTAACCGCGTCATTAAGCTCAATGACGGCTACCGCCCCCAAACAACGTACTTCTTCAACGCCAGCTAACGTCGCTGCAGGCGCGAGTTGTTGTTCCATTACGGTTTGCATATTTGCCGTACGAGCTTCGATATCATAGGACAAAATTAAATCAATCGATGCAGAAGCGACCGCACAAGCCAGCGGATTTCCCATAAAGGTCGGGCCATGCATCAGGGCTGGATAATCACTTTGGCTGATGGTGTCAGCAATATGGCGCGTACATAAAGTCGCGGCAAAGGTCATATAACCACCCGTCAGTGCTTTGCCAATGGTCATAATATCAGGACTAATATCGGCATGCTCGCAAGCAAACAGCTTGCCACTACGCCCAAAGCCTGTGGCGATTTCATCAGCAATGAGCAGCACGTTATGCTCATCACATAGCTGACGCAGTAGTTGTAAATACTCAGGGCTATAAAAGCGCATACCGCCTGCGCCTTGAATAATAGGCTCAATGATAAATCCGGCAAGTTGATCGCTATTTTTAGCAAAAAACACTATTAATTCATCACGTGTATTTTGATTTAGCTCGCGCTCAAATCCTAAAGGCGGCGCAGACACAAAGTGCTGCATCGGTAATTGTTTACCATACAGGCTGTGCATGCCATTAACAGGATCACAAACACTCATCGCATGCCACGTGTCGCCATAATAGCCAGAGTGCGTTGAGGCAAACTGGCACTTTTGCGGACGCGCAGTGGCAATTTGATATTGCAATGCCATTTTTAGCGCCACTTCTACCGCGATACTGCCGCTATCGGCATAAAATATCGCATCGAGTCCAGCAGGTACAATAGCTAGCAGCTTTTTGCCTAAATCTATCGCTGGCTGATGGGTCAAGCCGCCAAACATGACATGCGCCATTTTGCCCAATTGTTCAATCATCGCGGCATTGAGCGTTGGATGATTATAACCATGGACACTCGCCCACCAAGATGACATGCCGTCAATCAGACGCGTACCATCTTGCGTGACAATATAAATGCCTTCTGCATGATCAATAACGATATTTGGATAGGTGGGCGGCAGGCTGGCGTAGGGATGCCAAAGGTGCTGTTGATCAAAATCACTGGTAGCAGCATCGACACTCATAGTACGCGCTCAAACGACAAGCATTTATTTTTAAAAAAGCGTACTACCATTTGAATATCCGTATTCGTCATATTATTCCTAGTTTTTAGCATTTTTATATAGTGGATTTACTTTAAAAAAAATACAGTGCGACTGGGATGAGTTTTTCGTAGCCTCTGTGATAACAGCAAGCAAAGGAAGTTTATACCAATCGCACCTATCTATTAATGTATCGATTTTTAACGTATCGGTTTTATTTTAAAATAACTATTAACTCAAAGGCACGATTGGCAACGCATTACTGACCAGTGATACGTTTGTATTTTGACATCAAATCGCTTTCGGTTTCGACATGATCAGGATCATGAGGAATACAGTCGACAGGACAAATGACCACGCATTGCGGCTCATCGAAATGGCCAACGCATTCGGTACATAGGTCGGGGTTGATAACATAGATGTCATCGCCTTCTGAGATGGCCTCATTCGGGCAGGCAGGCTCGCAGACGTCACAGTTGATGCATTCATCAGTGATTAATAGCGCCATAAACTGCTCCTTATATTTTACGGATAACAATCAAGACTGGCCGTTTTGACGGTTCCAGCGAATAGTCGTCAATAAATACTATGTCTATTTAAGATTGAGTTTCTCAGCAAAGCCTTGCGACACACACTGAGGAACAAATTTAGTCACATCGCCGCCAAGCTTGGCAATTTCGCGAATCATGGTAGACGAGATAAACGAATAGTTCTGAGATGGGGTCAAAAATACTGCTTCAAAGTTCTCATCAAGTTCACGGTTCATATTGGCCAGCTGAAACTCATATTCAAAATCCGACATCGCCCGTAGACCACGCAAGACGGCAGTGGCATTTTTTTCACGCATAAAATCGACCAGCAGACCTTCAAAACCAATCACCGATACTTGCGGTAAATCAGCAAATACGGTTTCGACCAAGGTAACGCGCTCTTCAAAACTAAATAGCGGTTTTTTATGATGGCCTGAAGCAACGGCAATGACGACCTCGTCGAACAGCTTGGTTGCTCGCTTGACTAAGTCGACATGACCATTAGTAATGGGGTCAAAGGTACCAGGATATAAAATTTTGGTATGTAGCTTTGAGGAATTGGCAGCAGTAGGATGGCTCATAACGTGGCTAATGTAGTCGGTAATATTACGCTATATGCTAGCAAATTTTGCCCAAACTTAATACTCATCTGCTACATTTGTCCTAACAGCCGACTTACATTTTTGTGAACTGCTTTGCTACAATAGGCGGTTCGACTCATCCCTCTTATTATTTATAATAAAAGACAATCCATATTAAAGGGTTCGGATGAGGACTGTTAGACAAGGGCAATATATTTTGCACCCCTTATGGAGAAATTATGTCAAAAAAATCAAGAAAACCGGACAATCAAATTTGTGCCAACAAAAAGGCGCGCCACGAGTACTTCATCGAAGAAACCTTTGAAGCAGGTCTGGCGCTACAAGGCTGGGAAGTCAAAGCCATTCGTGCAGGTAAAATGACGATTACTGAAGCCTATGTCATCTTCCGCAATAATGAAGCCTTCTTATTTGGCGCGCATATCCAGCCATTGTTATCTAGCTCAACGCATGTGAGTCCTGATAGCATTCGTACCCGTAAGCTACTCCTCAATCGCCGCGAGATTGAAAAGCTGTTTGGCGCTGTCAATCAAAAGGGCTATGCTTGCGTACCGTTGTCTTGTTATTGGAAAAACTCGCTGGTTAAATGTCAAATTGGCTTGGCACTGGGTAAAAAGCAACATGATAAACGCAAAACGCTAAAAGACCGTGATTGGGAACGTGATAAGCAGCGCGGCTTTAAACAGCATTTAGATTAATAGATGAATGAAACCATTCACTTTACTCTAACGTAAAAAGGACGATTCAGCATACTGTTGAATCGTCCTTTTTTATTTGAAAAAATAGCGTTTTGATAAGACTGAGCTGCATTGTTAAAAATCAGATTGCTTGAGCTATTTTATTGATCTTCGACTCTTTTTGAGCACGGCGCAGTTGACGAATACCATGGCTAATCAAACAAGCAATACCCAACCAAATGAGCCCATAGCTATAAATCATTGCTGATTCAAATGGATTGCCCAAGACGGTGATGGCCAGTATAAACAATAATGCTGGTTCTAAGTAACTCATCATGCCATAGACATTCACGGGGAGCATTTGACTGGCATCGACGTTGGTTTTCATAGCCAGCACGCTAAGAACACCCAACCCTGCCAGCATCATGATAAAGAAACCAGAACCACTTACCACGCTCAAACTGCTCGGCGCGAATAAAAATAAATAAACCAAGGCAAATGGCGCGAATATCGTTAAATCGACCAAGAGTCCAGTCACCGCGCCAATCCCTTGCAGACGACGCAAAATATAATAAATAGGATACGTGCCACAGACCCAAAGTGTGGCCCAAGAGACACTTTGGGTACGAATAATTTCACTACCGACGCCGACAGCGGCAAAGGCAACCGCCAACCATTGCAGACGGCTTAACTTTTCGCCAAAAAAGACACAGCCAAATATAACCATCATTAGTGGGAATAAAAAATAGCCCATTGCGGTTTGAACGCCCTGCTCATTGACCGGTGCCCACATAAATAACCAAAACTGACTGAGGAATATCGGTGTTGGCAATAACAACCACGCCCACTGCTTCACAGTACCTAGCGCTTTTAACTTATCAATATGCAAACCCAAGCGCCCACTAATTAGCAAATAGCCTATCAGTCCCGCCCACATCGCTAGCATACGCCAGATAAAGACTTGCGTACCTGACAATGGCGCTAAAAAGCTGCTGTAAGCATAAAGTACGCCAAACAACAAATTCGACAATACTGCTAAGGCCACGCCCATGATTAACGTACGTTGCTGTGTGCTGCCTGCTGTCCAGATAGTAGCCAGTGGCAAGCGCGAAACAGTCGTTGCGAGTGTATTAGCGAATACGTTAGATAGCATTAAGATAGACATAAAGACACCGTACATGTAAATAGATTTTAGAAAACCCGCTATTAGCCTGTATTTATTATGGCTAAGCTTTGATTACTAGGCTTTGTTTGCCAAGCTTTGATTAGTGGTGTCTATTTTACTGAACGATATTGATAAATTATCTCCAAATAAAGCTATTTATAAATAAATTTATCTTTTATGACTCTTAAAACCAAATATTTTCTTAAATTTTGACTTATAGTGATAATAATTATAAAAATCTTTAACAAAAATACTTTTTAGAAGAGAGCATACAATGAGCCAAATTTTAGATGATATCGATAAAGCGATTTTAAATTTGCTACAAGATGATGCGACCTTGCCATTAAAAACGGTGGCAGAACACGTGCATGTGTCTATCGCTACTGTCCAGCGCCGCATCCAAGCATTAATAAGCAATAGCGTCATTACTAAGCAAGTCGCTATCGTGGATCCAAATAAGGTTGGTTACGGCCTGACTGCCGTGGTAATGATAGAGATGGCGCGCTCAAATACCTCGATGCAACATCGATTTGAGCGTTTGATGAATGCGCAGCCACAAGTGATGAGCTGCTATGAAGTGTCCGGTGATGCGGATTTTATGTTGATGGTCAATGCCAGAAATATGAGCGATTATCATCGATTCACGACTGGTCTGCTCACCTATGAGAACAATGTACGCAACTTTAAAAGCCAATTTGTGATGAATTTTACTAAAAGTGGGACAAAAATTTTGCTTGATTAGCAATCTCAACAAGCATTGGTTTATTGGGTTAATTAAAAGTAGATAAGTTACTACTAAAAAAGGTACGATATCAACGAAAGTCTGGCAGTAAACAATAATTGCCACCTCAATAGTCCATTGACAGTAGACAAGGAAGTCGTAGTATGACTAAAAATACCCGTGCCCTTAAAAAAGAAGAAAGTGCTGATCCAGCACTAAAAGCATTAAGTTTTAAAACAGTGATAACAGGGGCGTCGCTCGCGGCATTGCTCGCCAGCTCAGGCTGTGCCACCAGTTCATTGTTAGAAGACAATAACCGTGTCAGCACAACCACGACTAAGAGTGTGTTGTCTGAAGACCAAATCGTGGCTTTTGGTCGTCCTGCGCAAGCATTGCCAAAAACGCCAAATGCGACCATGGTGATCGTCGGTGAAAAGAACAGCTACGTGCTGACCCAAGGCGGGACAGAAATGGTCAATTTGCTCACCAATCTGACGCCAAAGAACATCCAAGTCGATAATGACATGAGCTTTGCTGTGCCCAATAATGATGGGTATTTTCAGGGAGAGATGAAGATGTCTTACGCCAAATTAAAGGATGAATTTAAGCGTTCTGACTATCAGTTCTTTTTACAGAATAATGGCCGCGAGTGTACATCCGCCAGCGATCTGCGCATCAACGCTCAGCGCTTTTGCTTTAGCGTTCCTGTAAAAGGCGCTATCTATCCGCAAGTCAGCAATTTAAGCCTAATTCAGTCGAATTATCGCGCTTTAAGCAAGCCTTATATGGTCAGCTTCCATACACAAACGCAGCAAGACCAAGTCACTCGTAGTGGTACGAATACGGCTCAAAAGTTGGTTTTATTGCCTTTCGCCCTAGCATTTGATGTGGTGACTTTCCCATTCCAGTTATTAGAGTAGTAATTCCTTACTATAAACGATGATTTAGAACGAAAAGATGGTTGGTTTCTAAAAGCCTTTTTATTCATAGATTGTCTTACACTATCAATAACTTATCATTAATCGCCCATCATAGAATAGGTCGCATCATGAGTGCGATTCATGTTAAAATGAGCGCTTTTAAATGAGCCGTTGTTAATGAATAACAATAACGGCTTATTTTTAGTGCCACTTTTTAATTAACAGGTCTGCCCATGTCTGCCGATACCATCGCCCGCACCGCCTTTAAACAAGGCACCAAGCCACTTTACGACTACGACAAACACTGGGCGAGCTGCTACGAGCCTGCGCCTTATCTGCCGATGAGCCGTAAAGAAATGGATGATTTGGGCTGGGACGCTTGTGACGTCATCATCATCTCAGGCGATGCCTATGTCGACCATCCAAGCTTTGGCATGGCGATTATCGGCCGCTTATTAGAAGCACAAGGCTTCCGCGTCGGTATCATTGCCCAGCCAGACTGGAAGAGCAAAGATGCCTTTATGGAACTGGGCAAACCTGTCTATGCTTATGGTGTGACGGCGGGCAATATGGACAGCATGATTAACCGTTATACCGCTGATCGCAAGATTCGTAGCGATGATGCGTACTCTCCAGGCAATGTCGCCAATAAGCGTCCTGACCGCGCTGCTATCGTCTATAGCCAGCGCTGCCGCGAAGCGTATCCTGATGTGCCGATTATCTTAGGCGGTATCGAAGGTAGCTTACGCCGTATCGCCCACTATGACTATTGGTCAGATAAAGTTCGCCGCAGCATATTGCTCGATGCCCGTGCCGATGTCTTATTGTATGGTAATGCTGAGCGTGCCATCGTCGATGTGGTACATGGTCTGTCGAAAGGCTATAGCTTTGAGCAAATGAGCAAATTGCGTGGTACGTCCTATCTGTTGACCCCGACGCGCCGCCATTGGCAAGCGGATATGACCGAGGTTGCCAGTAATGATGTCGATACTGTCGGTCGTGTTGATCCGATTATCAACCCATACGTCATGACCGAAGACGTGGATCAATGCTCAATCGAGCAAGAAAAGCCGAGCGACTCGCCCGTTGGGCAAGCGCTGTCAGGAATGGCTTCACAGTATCCCGGCTTTGTGTCTGAACCAGTTACCAATAAAATTATCAATGCGCATCAAGTCGATGAAGAAACGCAAGTCGTGCAAATGCGTGGCTTTAATAAGCCGATGACAGCACGCAAGCATAAACTTAAAATGCCGCCGCGTGAGCAAACCGTGATTCGTCTGCCTGATTATGAGCACGTCAAATCTGACCCTGTGCTCTATGCTCATGCGAGTCGTATCTTACATTTGGAGACCAATCCGGGCAACGCGCGCGCACTGGTGCAGCGTCATAGTAGCGGCGCTGGCAACTCACACACCTCTATTGACGTTTGGCTCAATCCACCACCGATTCCGCTCTCAACCGAAGAGATGGATTACGTATTTGACTTGCCATATGCACGCCTACCACATCCGAGCTATGGCGACGCGCGCATTCCTGCTTATGACATGATTAAGTTTTCGGTCAATATCATGCGTGGCTGCTTTGGTGGTTGTACCTTCTGCTCGATCACTGAGCACGAAGGCCGCATTATCCAAAACCGCTCAGAAGAGTCTATCTTGCGTGAAGTGGAAGCGATTCGTGATACCGCACCCAACTTCACTGGGGTGATATCGGATCTTGGTGGACCCACGGCTAATATGTATCGTCTAAACTGCAAAGACGATACCATTGAAAAGAATTGCCGCAAGCCATCTTGTGTCTATCCTGACGTCTGCGAAAACCTGATCACCGATCACAGTAATTTGACCAAGCTATACCGTAAAGCGCGTGATATCAAAGGCGTGAAAAAAATCCTTATCGCTTCTGGCTTGCGTTATGACTTGGCAGTAAAAGACCCTGAATATGTCAAAGAGTTGGTCAGCCATCATGTCGGTGGTTATCTAAAAATCGCGCCTGAGCACTCAGAAGAAGGCGTGCTATCAAAGATGATGAAGCCGGGCATGGGCAGCTATGATAAATTCAAAGCCATGTTTGAGCAGTACAGCCAAGAGGCAGGCAAAGAGCAATATCTGATTCCTTACTTCATCGCCGCCCATCCGGGCACCAAAGATGAAGATATGATGAATCTTGCGCTGTGGCTAAAAAGTCATGGCTATCGCGCTGACCAAGTGCAGGCGTTCTATCCGAGTCCGATGGCAACGGCGACCACCATGTATCATACGCATAAAGATCCGCTGCATAAGATTAGCCGCAGTGAAGGTGACATGGATATCGTCAAGTCGGGCAAGCAGCGAAAATTGCACAAAGCGTTCTTGCGCTTTCATGATCCAAAGAACTGGGTATTATTGCGTAAAGCACTGCAAGACATGGGACGTAGTGACTTGATTGGCAAAAACCGTGGCTGCTTGATTCCGCCCTTTAACGCCAGCTTAGAAGGTCGTGATGCGGCACAAGACAGCTATCAATCAGCGCGTAAAAAGAACAGCCGCCTAGGTAATGATTCGGTGAAGCGCACCAATAATAGCTCGAGCGCTGTAAAAAACACCAAGAAGCAAGTGAGCAAAGGCAACTTCCAAACGCAGCATACGGGTCTGCCACCGCGCAAAACAAAATAATTATATTAGCAAACCAAGGTTATAAACTAAGCTTGGTTGGCAACAGCTCAACGCTCGTTATTAATAAAAATCGCCCATCAGCTTAATCGTTGATGGGCGATTTTTATTGACCAAATTAATCAATGAGCTAATCTAAGTTATTAAGATTAAATTGTTCTGCAAATCAGTTAATGCTTAGTTCACGACCTACTAAAATTAGAAATTACATTAGTCATCGGTTAAGTAAGAAAGCTAACAGGTAACAAACAATTTCTAACATTGCTCTGACCACGTTTTCGCTACTATGACGTCATATGCTTAACGCATTATTAAGAACAAATAAATGACCATAAACGAATAACGATATATAAAAGTTACTTTATATAAAAGCTACTTTTGGAGAAAACAGTGCATACTTTAACTAAATTCGCGACTGCCCTACCTGCCCTTGCCTTATTGAGCGCTTGTGCCACCACCGTCCCTACTACGCCAGAGTCATCAAATACGCCTGCTTCAGAAAGTGTCACTAACGCCGCTTATGATCGTATGGCACCAGCCCCTTATACCTGTACTGACGACAGTAAAATCATGGCAAAACAGTCCATTAATAAAAAGCAAGTCATGCTAAACGCGACCTTACCTAAAGTAAACTGGGCCGACCAACCAATCATCTTAAATGGTGGCGTCCAAGGTGACACCGCGAGCTATGTCAACGAATCAAACTCAGAAGTCGTCTATGCATGGCACATGAAAGGCGATAAAGGTATCTTTGCCATGAAGTGGGCTGACGGTAAAGAATATCAAGTAAACTGTCAGATAGGCAGATAATAATTTTGGTTTAATCGTTCATTAATAATGATAAACCTACAATTATTAAACTGAGCAATACTATAAACAGTCATCATATGGTGGCTGTTTTTTTGTGCGCATTTTTTAAGAATATGCCAGTTGCTTCGATATTTTCATATTCAATATTTTTACAACAGGCGCTTGTTTCCTCCATTTCGCTAGAGAACCGTAAAGAAAGCTGTCAAACTAGGGCATATTAATCATGACCAATAATAAAAAGGATAACTCGATGGCTAAGCGTCTAATAAGTATGATGGCAATTGCAAGTATATGGGCGCTGACAGGCTGCAATAACGCTGCCGATTCTGTTGATGCTACTGACCAAACCCCTGAGGCAGCGGCGACAGCAGCAGATTCATCGACGCCAAAAGGCGAATCAGCAGTCGGTACGATAGACTGGTCATTAGTAGACAGTGGTGAAAAGCCTGCTGACCCCACCAACTATCAGTATCCGTTTGCACTGGATAGTCAAAACGTCCGTGATTATGCGGATTATTTCAAGGTGCACGCTGCGACCGCACAGCACAATCTAACCATCAGCATGGCCAGTAACGAGGCACTATCGAAAGCCTTGGATCAGTTGAGTGAGACCTATGTCTCACATGAGGTAACCGATGGCAATGAAATGACGCTTATCATTCATACCACGCCCGATGTCGCTGCCAGCAGCTACGATTATGTGCTGTCTGATGACTTTGCTAAAGGGCTAGTGTTGCCTATCGTGATACAGCCAGATGGTAAGAAAGGTGATGTGAAGGCACATGGAGAGATGGCGGAGTAGAAGTTGGGTTTTACTTCTCTAAGCTAATAGTAATTCCACTAAAAAAACCATATAGATTTTATAGACAAGGAAGTCGATGTTTAAATCATATTATCAACACTATCATTCACTTAGCCCACAGGAAGTTTATGAGGGTTTATTAAGTTATGGAATGTTTAGCGACAATTTACCGTCTTTCTTACAATCTGCTGATTTTTTTGCTTGGTGCAAAGAACAAAAGGACTCTACCTTTCAGAAAAAAGAAACGACTCCTGTCTATTATGAAAGCATCAGAAATGTAAATATACCCAGACTTATTACAATTCCAAATCCTATAGCATATAGAAACCTCTGTTTAAATTTGAAAAATAACTGGGATGATATCCTATTACACTTCCAAACCTATACAGATAACCAAGACTGGAAAGTAAGTAGAATTCATATAAGAAAAACTAAAGAGAATAAGAAGATTTTGGTCTTAGGAAAATATGACACGTTAAGAGTTATAAATCGCCAGATAGATAAAGAACAACTATTCGATATGGGTTTTTCAGATTATAGGGAAGACGATGATCCATTATTAAAGTTTAAAATTAAATCAAGGTTTCAGGCACATGCAGATATATCTAACTGTTTTGGCAGCATATATACTCACTCTTTAACTTGGGCAGTTGCTGGTAAAGCTAATGCAAAAGTCAACCGTAGCGGATTTTGGTTTAATGAGCTAGATACACTTTTGATGAATACGAATAATGGCGAAACACACGGTATTTTAATAGGTGCACATGCATATAATTTAGTGTCTGAAATTATATTAGTAGTAATTGACCATCAATTAGTTAAAAAAGGTTATAAATTTATAAGACATATTGATGACTATGTCTGTTTAACAAAGAACTATGAAAAAGCAGAAAATTTTTTAGCAGACCTTTCTAATGAATTGCGGAAATTTGGTCTAATTCTTAATGGTAAGAAAGTTTCTATAGAAGACTTACCGGCGACAAAAAACTCAAGTTGGATTGTTGATATCTCTAACCATCCAGTAAGTTTAATAAGTTACCTCAATTATAATGTCATGGTTAATTATTTAGACTTTCTATTGAGCTTACTTAAGAAAAATGACGATGATGCTACTATATTAAATTATGGTATAAAGGTTATAACTGGAAAAAGAGCTTCTACTAATGCTGTTGAGTACCTGATTGATACGGTTCATCATTTGGTTATGATTTATCCATACCTTGTTGGTTTACTTGAGAATCAGTTATTTGAGAGATATGAAATAAATATCTCTACAATTAAAAATATATCTGAGAATCTTCTTCACTATGGTACTGAGCGTAATAGTTATGAACTTGTAGCGTACTCAATATACTTTTCATTGAAATACGACTTTGAATTCGATATAAACTCAACTCTATTAGAAAAAACTGGCAGTCTAGATGACTGTTTGACATTATTACTTGCCTATTTATATGACAAAAAGAAATATGGAATCCGCAGTAAAGCGGTTAAACAGCATAAAGTCGTAGCTGAACATCTTTACAGTAATAACGAAGATGATTATTGGCTATACTACTATGAGGTTCTACCAGCTAATGATTTGAAAGATTACTGGAGTAAAATGAAAAAGGACAAAGTTAGTTTCTTAAAGCAAGTTTTCAATAGCTAGAATAGTTATTCGTTAGAAACCAATATCGGTGGGTTTCACTCTTACCAACCCACCCCATCATTCAAACTCTACACTTTTACACCTCTGTCAACATCGTCAAAAACTCTTCCTCACCCACGATTTTCACACCCAGTTTTTCCGCTTTGGTGAGCTTAGAGCCAGCCTTATCCCCTGCTAGTAGCGCAGTGGTTTTTGCCGATATACTGCCTGAGACTTTTGCACCCAGCGCTTGTAGTTTGGCTTTGGCTTCATCACGCGCCATGCTATCGAGCGCACCCGTGATAACCCATGTTTGCCCATCAAGCGGTAAGTCTCCAGTAGCTTTTTGCTCCACCTTATCCCAATAGACGCCAGCTTCAAGCAATGAATTAATCACTTCGATATTGTGCGGGGCACGGAAGAATTTATAAGTCAGCTCAGCGGTGATTGCGCCAACGTCAGGCGTTTGTAGGAGCTTGTCGATATCTGCTGCCATCAGGCTATCAAGGTCGCCAAATTGCTGCGCCAAATTCTGCGCCGTGGTCTCACCGACGCCGCGAATACCGAGCGCATAGATAAAGCGTGCCAGTGTGGTCTGCTTACTCGCTTCAATGGCGCTGAGGATGTTTTGTACCGATTTCTCCCCTAGTTTTTCAAGCGTAATCAGCTCGTCTTGATGTTTATGCAACTGATAGATATCGGCAACGGTCTTGACCAAACCGTGCTCAAAAAAGCTAATCAGCCAACTTGCGCCTAAGCCATCGATATCCATCGCTCGACGCGAGACAAAATGAATGAGCGCTTCTTGCTGCTGCGCGGGACAAAACAAACCGCCCGTACAGCGCGCCAACGCTTCATCTTCTGGCAATACCACAGGAGAATCGCAGACGGGACAAGTTGATGGAAGTTTCACTGGTTCAGAATCTTCTGGGCGTTGATCTGTCCAGACGCGGGTAACTTTGGGAATGACATCCCCTGCACGGTGGACGCTGACCATATCACCTGCACGTACATCTAAACGTTGAACCTCACCAAAATTATGCAGGGTGACGTTGCTAACAGTGACGCCGCCAACTTTAACAGGTTCCAATTTACCAACGGGCGTAATCGCGCCAGTACGTCCGACTTGCCATTCAATACTATGCAAGCGTGTCATGACGGTTTCGGCAGGGAATTTATAAGCGGTTGCCCAGCGCGGTTCACGCGATAAAAAACCAAGCTGCTGCTGCAATGCTAAGCTATTTACTTTGATGACGGTGCCATCAATCTCAAATGGTAGGTCGCTACGCGTTGCAATGACTGATTCATAATAAGCTTGCGCCTCACGTGGATTCTGTACTACTTCCACCGCACTGACGGTAAAGCCAATGTCCTTTAACCAAGCAAGAGCCGCTGATTGGGTGTCGATGCTATTTGGCAGACCTTGATTCACTGAGTAGCAATAAAAGGCTAACGGACGGCTGGCGGCAATAGCTGGATCAAGCTGCCGTAGGCTACCCGCTGCCGCATTGCGTGGATTGGCAAAGGTTTTACCATCGTTCTCTTCTGCCAGTCGATTAAGACGCTCAAAGCCTGCTTTGGGCATCAGCACTTCACCACGTACTTCTAGCAGCTCGATATCAGCGGCAGCAGCGAGCCAAAGTGGCAAATTGCGGATGGTTTTGGCATTTTGGGTGATATCCTCGCCCGTTTGCCCGTCACCGCGGGTCACCGCTTGTACAAATTTGCCATAAGCATATTTGAGCGACACCGCCAAACCGTCAAGTTTTAACTCTATCTCATATTCAGGATTTTTCTGAGAGTCGCTTAGACGGTCGTTGACGCGGCGCATAAAATCACGCAGATCATCATATTCAAAGACGTTGCCAAGCGACAGCATGGGAATATCATGGGTGACCTGGGTAAAGGCAGACAATGGCATATCGCCCACTTGATTAATCGGACTGTCGGGCTGCACTAAATCTGGGTATTTTTCTTCAAGCGCCAATAAAGAGCGACGCAACTGATCGTATTCGCTGTCTTCTAAGAGGGGATTATCAAGGACATAATAGGCGTAATTGTGCTTCTTAAGGGCATCGATAAGCGTGCGCATTTGAGTAATGATAGCAGTATCATTGTCTGCAGATTTTGCAGTATTGATGTCTTTATTAATGTCTTTAGAGTTAAGTGGTGAGATAGGATCAGTCATAATCGGCGTCTTTTCTTTGCAATTCAAGATGCCGATATAATAACAAGTTTGTAGGAGTCTCGGATATAGCCAATCATATATAAATCAGATACGGTGTCAGGCTCGCTCAGTCTGCGCTGTGTATTACTTTCACTCACCTTTTTTGTCTCTAAATTATCTTAAACTGGCTGTAATGTTTTGCAGAAGATCAAAGCCATTGAAAACTAAAAAAGGCAGATAACGTCAATCGCTATTTGCCTCTTAGAATACTGCCATTATTTATTAATGTTTGTCGCTATTAATCTTTAACCTTCATAATCGCGCACTTGGTTACGTAGCTGCTGTTTGTATTCAGGGGTGATTCGTTCGTTCTCTTCATCGAGCATAATGGCGTCCAAATCGCTTGCCATCATATAAGCAATACTCATCATACTGTCAAAGCTACGCAGCGCTTGTGGATGTGGCAAAGACAAAAATACCACCACGCCATTATAAGTATTAGTCGCCACGCTATGCGGATCAAAAGGTGCGATACCACTATCGGTGATGCCCATCATGCTAAACCACAGCATGCCAGTGCCGTCTTTTTGCTCATAGCGATGGAACATGTTCATCGCGCCATAGCGCAGACCATATTTATCAATCAACGTTAATAAATCACGACCACGAATCACCGCTACTGGACGGTCGCGGTATTGATGCGGCAAAATAGTGATATTGATATTGTCTTTGGCATTAATCAATGGGCCGTTTTGCGCGTCATCGACTGGCTCTGACAGATGCTGATCAAGTATTGGACTATTGTCATCAAAGCTTGGCTCTTCTGCCGTATCAATCGATGGCATCAAATTGTCAGTCGCCGACATCAGGCTAGAAAAGGCATCAGGCTCTTGCTCGATTTGCATCTGCTGCGCCGTTTCTGCAAACTCGCTATTATCGCTACGCTGTTGTTCGTCCTGCCAGCGCGCATAATCGGTATCAGCCATCACGTCATGATTAACGTCATTAGTCTCACCACGCCCAGCGGTCAACTGCGTATCGACAGTGGTATGCGTCTGGGTCAAAGGTTCTTCTTCGACGACGGCATCCAAATAACTGCGATCAGGACCGATGCTAGTCTCGCCAGCGACGGTATCTTCTAAGTCTGGCTCATCGACGATATTACGCTCGTGGCGCGGTATGATAGGAATACCGTTTTTATCATAATTGACCGCGGCAGCCTCAGCCGTTTTGCGGCGCTTAAAGCTGCGAATGACCATAAACAGCCCTGCGAGCACGATAAACGCGGCAATGGCAATCAATATAAACTGAATAGCGGTCATGAGAAATATATCCTAATAACTATGATAAAAGGGAATACATAAGAAGGCATAAATGGCAATATTCTAGCATGGCTGACCCATGTCGTCACCACATTGTGTATTTTATAGTCAGCACGCTTTATTTGAGTCGTTTGCAACGATTGTGGCGTACAATTTTATTATAGCCAATCAGTAACACTGCTATCAGTGACCATGCTAATAGTAGCGTCAACATCATTCTGTGAAACATCATTTTGTTCAATGTTAACTTGTTTAGTCTTAACTTTCTACATAACGCACCGCTTCATCAAGTGAAACACTGACTAAAGTCGAAATACCTGCGTTTGGCATGGTAATACCTTTTAGCTCATCAGCAATCTGCATCGTCAGCTTATTATGACTGATAAAAATAAACTGCAAATCGTCTGCCAACTCATGAATGAGACTGGTAAAGCGTACAACGTTGGCATCATCGAGTGGTGCATCGACTTCATCAAGCACACAAAACGGTGCCGGATGCTGCTTAAATATCGCAAAAATTAAGCTCAGCGCTGTGAGCGTTTTTTCACCGCCTGACAGTACGGCAAGGCGACTATTACGCTTGCCCTTTGGTTGCGCCATCAAGGTTAACCCTGCCCGCCACTGTTCTGACTTTAGTGCATTAGCAGGCATGTCGTCAGTATTTAACGTTAGGCTGGCCTGTCCACCGCCAAAGACTTTGGCAAACAAATTGGCAAGCTCGTTATTGACCGCATCAAGCGTCTGCATAAACAAGGTCTTGGTGGTCTCATCAATAGAAGCAATCGCCTCGGTCAACGTCTGCATACTGGCAGCAATATCGGCTGTTTGCTGCGCCAGTGGCTCTAAGCGCTCATTAACTTCTGCCAATTCTGCTACTGCAGCGAGATTGACCGCGCCAATTTTACTGAGCTGCTGCTCAAGCTTTGCGCGCTCAGATTCTAATTCTGCGATTTTGTCTGGACGTACGCGGCGGTCATGGGCGATAAAATCCGCCAATAAGTTTGAGACGCTCATCACTTGTTGCTGATGCTGCTGCGGCGCTGTATCCGATTGCGCTTTATAGTTATGACTGACTTTATGGTAAGCATCTAGCGCTTCTTGCGTATGAGCACTGGCATCATCTAATTTTGCAGCGCTTAATGCCAGCTCGGTGGCGAGACGGGCAAGCTCACTTTGCTGCGTTTGCAAGGCGTTTTGCAGTGTATCTAATTCAGTCTGCTGCTGACTATATTCTTGCTTAAGCACCGTTAATGCTGCCTCGCGCGTCGTTAATACTACTTGCTGCTCATCACGTGCTGTTTGTGCTGTTTGCAATGCTGCTTGCAGTGCGGGCAGTTTGTTTTGCTGCTGCTCATGACGCGCCTTTAGACTTTGCTCGCTTTGTAGCGATTTTTCATGCTGCGCAGTTGCCCGTTCAAGACTACTAGCGCTATGCTCTAAGCGCATCTCGCTCTGCTGAATACGAAGCTGTAGTGCTTGCCAAGCATCATCATCCGTTTGACGCGCACGATTTAGCTCACTACGCTCGGATTGTAATTGCTGACTTAATGCACGAGCGTCGTCTATTTGCGGCGTCAGCGCTGCTATCTCGCTTTGGATCTGCTGCTGCTCGTGATTTAGAGCCTGCTGCTCTTGCTCTAATTCTTGTTGTTCTTGCTCAAGAGCTACTTTATCAGCATTTAGACGCTGGCTTTCTGCTTGTAGACGTTCAGCGTTGGCGCGCTGAGTGGTAAGCTGCTGCTGGTATTGATGCTTATTGCGGGTTAATTGCTCCGCTTGTGCGCGAGTTTCTTCTAAGCTGATCGTTAACGAATCGTAGTTACGCTGGTTATTAACAATGGTCTTTTGCTGCTCTTGTATTTTGGTTTCAAACTCATCAAGCAGATCTTCTAATGCTTGCAAACGGCTACGCTGCTGTAAGCGCTGGCTTAAAAATTGACTATTGCTCTCATTTTGACCATCTTGCGCCCCAATAAATTTACTGAGACTTATCGTACCCTGACGACTGATAATCCAGCCATCCGAGGTTAGCAGAATTGCTGATGATGGTAATATTTTCAGAATATCAGCGAGCGCGTCAAGAGTCTGATTATTAGTGACCTCAGATTGTGCGACATATAAATAACATTGCTGCCAAAGCGCTAAGTTAGGTGCAGTAATCAGCTGTGATAAAGGCAGTATTGTATCAGTCAAACCGTCAGGCAATTCGCTAACAATTGGCTTTGCGTTTACATCACTTTGCTTAGCAGATAGCCACAGGCTATGACCATTTTCTATTGAAAAATTGTCCTGTTTATTAATCTGTTCGTTTTGCGCATTCTGATAAGTGAACAAATCCGTTAAGTCATGCTCAAGCGTTTGCCATAAGCTATTTGTTTGCTCAGAGTCATCACTCGCGTTATCAACGCTTGGTTGATTGGCTTGCTTAGGAATCAGCACATGACTATCCAACCATAATGCCAATACGCTATCGAGTAACTCGGCATGCTGTTGCCCTTTTGCGCTGAGTTCAATCTGCTCACGTAAGGTAGTAATTGCCAATTCGTTATACTCGCTGGCTATTTCGCCCTCTAAATCACTTTTAGCATTAGCAGTCTTTGTATTAACGAGCGGTTGCGATTTTGGTAGTGGTTTAGGATGCAATATCTGGTGTAGAGTATCGTACTCACCTGCCAATACCGCGTGACGTTTTTCATCCTCGCTTAACTCGCGCTGCTGCGTGTGCAAACGTTGCTGCAACTCATGTGCTTGCGGTTGTAACTCTGACAGACGTTCATCCACGCTGTCTTGTTGGCGCTCAATCTGCTGCAACTGTTTATTTAGCTCAGTCACTTGCATCTCTAATGTGCGCTGCAAATTGTTCGCATCAGCCTGCTCTTGCCCATCACCATCAGCCCTTTCAGTAGGGGCAGCTGGTGCTAGTGACTGTTGTAGTTGCTGCCATAAAGTTTGCCAATTTTGCTGGCGGCGCTGCCATTTATCATGATTTTGCTGCTGGCGTTTTTGCGCTTGGTTATTAATGGCTTGCTGCTGCTCAAGCGTACGCGCATTATCTTGCAGGCGTGACAGCTGGTTTTGCGCGTCATGGTAGGCGCGCTGTAATGGTTGCTCGTTGCGTTTATGCGAATCGCGTTTACTGTTAAGTTCATCGAGTTGCGGACGCAGCTCTTCTAGCACCTTCTGCTGCTCAGCCTGCTCGGTTTTTAAGCGCTCAATTTCATCGACTGCTTGCTCACGCTGCTGCTCTAAACTGACTAGTTGCTGTTCAATAACGGTTAGCTGCGACTTTGCATCGCTAAGCTCATGCTCAGCTTGTTGATAGCTTAGCTGCTGCTGATAATGGCTGCTTTGCGCATCATCTTTTAGCCACTGCTCTTGATTGATATGGGCCGCAAGCTTATCTTGTTTGGCTTTTAGCGTTTCATAGCTGGCTTGTAGTGTGGCGACTTCATTAGCGCTACGTTCATGGGCGATTTTTTGCTGCTGCTGATTATGCTTTGCTTGATATAACTGCTGAATGGCAAGTTGCTGCTTGATATCAGCAAGTGTTAACGCTAGCTCTTCGTAACGCTGAGCGCTTTCTGCTTGCTTAGATAAGCGTTTTTGTTGGCTGACCAGCTCGCTTTGCATATCATGCAGACGCGCTAAGTTGTCTTGCGTTTTCTCGAGCTTCTTTTGCGTCTCTATCCTACGCGCTTGATAGCGAGAAACCCCAGCCGCCTCTTCGATAAATTCACGCAGCTGCAACGGGCTAGATTCAACAATACGCCCAATCATACCTTGCTCGATGACCGCATAACTGCGCGCGCCAAGCCCAGTTCCCAAGAATACGTCAACCACATCACGGCGACGACAGCGCGTGCCATTGATAAAGTAGTCCGAGCGCCCCTCCAAATTTACCTGACGGCGGACGGACAACTCTTGATATAAATTAAACTCATGGCGAATCCCCGTTTGCTCATCTTGGGTATGCTCAAAGGTCAGCTCAACACTGGCGACACTTTTGGCCGCTTTATCCTGCGTACCTGCAAAGATAACATCACTCATCGCCCCGCCGCGTAACTGCTTGGCAGAAGTTTCGCCTAGCACCCAGCGAATGGCATCGATGACGTTGGATTTGCCGCAGCCGTTCGGCCCGACGATGGCGGTGATGCCATGACGGAAGGTAAAAATCGTTGGATTGGCAAAGGATTTAAAGCCTGCCAGCTTGAGAGATTTTAGGCGCATGAAGAATCGATAAACTTAGCAAAAACAGGCGGCTATTCTACCTGAAATTGTGCTAAATTTTTAGGGTTTGTGACAGATGCTATAATATGGCTTAGAATCCACATAATTAATTTAAACACTAAAAATTAAGAGAATTAAAATGACTGATTATAATCCGCAAGAACTACAACAAAAATATGAAGAATGGTGTGAGCTACATCGTAAACAGCTTGAGGCGCAACAGCAGTTCTTAAAAGCTGAAACATTGCAAAACGAATTAAAAGATTACTATCTTAATCCGCAATGGATGGCGGATCGTGAAGCGGATCTGCCAATTGAGCACTCGGGCAAAGAGCACTCTATCTTTAGTGAAGATGCGCTATGGAATATGCTCACTGACCGTGACGAGCTGGCACGACAGTGGATGCGTTTAGGGCTAGATGCGATTGATAAAAAGTAATCATTTCAAACTTTCTTCCGCTTTGATTAAAAATACAATGATAGATGCTGTCATGTGTAACACATACTGAATAAGGTGCTCAGGAACTTCTATGTCATCATTACCTTTACCATGACCGCTCAATTTGTTTCGAGGTGTACCTATACTCGAAGTAAGTATATTACTTAATGAATTAAATTGATCTGTCCAAAACTTTGGTATCAATTCATTAGCTAAGCAACAATCAATAAGCTTCTTTGAAGCTGCATTTTTATCACATACCCAACTTCTCTTATGAATTATAATTTTCATTGTACTTTCAAAAGCTTTTAGACAATCTGTTAGTGCTGAATCGTAACGACCATGACGATAATGTTCGTGAGCCTTTAAGAATTCTTCTTGTGCACCTTTATACATTGGATTACTTAGTAACTGTAAAGCTGGCTTAACTGCTTCAGCATGAATAAATTCAGAATCAACTCTAATAATTTGATCATTCTCATATTGATAGCCTACACCATTTTCCCGGAAACGCTGATTAAGTTCCTTTATAAAATTTAAATTACTAGGACTTTCAGTTGCTGATAATCTCCTTAACTTTATTGCATTACTAAACACTAATTCAACAATGCTCAATTCTATCTCAACATCTTCAACTTCTTTAAAAAAGCCCTCTATTCTTCGAAAGAAGGGATCTTGATAATGCTTCTCTGTACTAAATTTTTCTAATCCTAGTTCTTTAAGTAGAATAGAGTATATTTGCTTGTAGAATCTACTTTTCTGTCCTTCTTCTTGAGTTCTTGCGTACCATGTATCGACGCCTACAACCTCTTTCCAAATAAATACTATTTGATTTTTAAGTGTTCTAGGTATCTGATCATATTGATAGACCTCCGTATATTCACCTCTTAACTGTTTTTGTCTTTTAAAATACAAATCATGTACTGCCATTTTTTATTCCTCGAATTTAAGAAAATCACAACACCCCAATTCCACTTAACAATAACTGCCCGCCAGCAAACAATAGCAACACCCCAAAAGCACGTTTAAGCGTGAGCGCAGGCAATACATGGGTAAGCTTCGCACCGACTTTTGCCATAGCGAAGCTAACAACGGAAATGCATAAAAATCCTGTGATATGCACAAAGCCTATCGTACCTTCTGGTAAATTGACCACGTCTTGACCAAACCATGCAAAGCCTGCCGCGCCAGCCAATGCAATCGGTAGCCCGCAAGCGGCTGAAGTGCCGACCGCTTGCTTCATCGGCAGTCCCGCCCAGTTTAAAAACGGTACCGTCAAACTGCCACCACCAATCCCAAAAATAGACGATGCCATACCAATACCTGCTCCAAACTGTACACTAGCAGGCGGTAACGGCTTACCTAACTGCTCTTTGTTAGAGAAGAACAACATCTTTAAAGCGACCAATAACGCCCCGACACCGATGATGGCTTGTAACACCTTACCGTCAATCATATCGGCAATGCCTGCCCCGACCAAACTGCCTATGACCAAACCTAATGCCATTTTTCGCCACACTTCCCAGCGTACACCGCCGCGCTTATTATGCGCCGTGAGTGAGCTAATAGAAGTCACTACGATGGTCGCCAGTGAGGTACCAACTGCCAAATGGGTCACCACTTCAGGAGGAAAATGATACGCAGTAAAAATCCATACCAATGCTGGCACGATAACCATGCCGCCACCGACGCCAAATAAACCTGCGCTGACCCCAGCAAACGCCCCTGCAATGACAAACCACACATACAACATCATAGTACTACCTTTTATAATGGTTATTTTTAGATGATAATAACCAGCGCCTGCGCGTCATTAGCATCTAAGTCGTGACAATTCTGCCGATGGCTGTCATTCTTAACAATGGCCTTAGTATATCAAATGCTATCTTAAAGACTCTATCAAACAGTATATGAACTACAGCGACTAAATTTATGCCGTTATCTATATCTATGCCGTCACCAGCCAATCCTTCCGTTCATTTAGCTGAGCTTACGCATCGTCATGTGCTCAGCAGCGCCTCTACCAATAGTGAGCTGATAGACGCTGTGCAAGATGGCACGCTGGATGCTACTAAGTTGCAGCTACTAACAGCTGAAACCCAGAGTGCAGGACGCGGACAGCGAGGTCGCTCATGGCAATCACCGCGCGGTAATGTCTATCTGTCGTTATACCACCCAGTACACATGCCCATTAGCGGTTTGTTATCGTTAATCATCGGCGTTGAGCTGGCAAAAACGCCTGTTATCCAAACATTGAATGAGAAATTACGCGCGCAAGGTTTAACCCCTATCGGCGTAAAATGGGCCAATGATCTGGGCTTTTATCAAAATTCTTCTGAATCAGATAAAGCTGAACCAGACACGCAAATTATTCAATTCAATAAGCTTGCTGGTATTTTAATTGAACCAGTTTGGAAGGCAGGAAAATTGGTCGGCGTGGTCATGGGCGTTGGACTTAATGTACAAGCTGCGCCAAAGCTAACCGCGCAAACTTGTGAAGGCATGAGCTATCAAGCAATTAGCTTGCAAGATATTTATGGAATACTAGCGTCAGATAACGCTAACAGTCTACCAACCTTACAGATGCTTTATCAGCAAATTAGTGAAGCACTACTGGCAGCTATAACGCGCTTTGAGCATTTTGATATCGAAAGGCCAACTGGGCATACTTACTATTTAGATAACTTTTTGCAAGAGTTTGCAAGGATGGATGCACTGGCAGGTCTGCGATTACGGGTCACCCAAGACCATGATGATAATTCGCATGTAATCACTGGTGACGCCTGCAGTATTGATACAAACGGCTGTTTGCAATTGCGTGAAGATAACGGTAAGATTTCTGCGCTTTTTACCGGTCGTATTCATGTGATTCGTGAGGCGTAGACCACATACTTAACGAGCACCATATAAAAGGATTTTTATGCTCTGGTTAGATCTTGGAAACACCCGTCTAAAATACTGGCTCACCGATGATATCGGGCAAATAGTCGCGCACGATGCCAAACAACACTTGCAAGCGCCTGCCGAATTACTCATGGGTCTGACCGATCGTTTTGAGCGTTATGCGCCCGACTTTATCGGTATCTCGTCGGTACTGGGTGACGAGCTCAACGTAAAAGTATCAGAGACTTTGAGTCGTTTAGATATTCCGTTTGAGTTTGTCCATGTTGATGCTGAACACCCATTGATGCGTAGCGCCTACAATGACGAGCAGCTCGGCTGCGATCGTTGGCTACAAATGCTGGGCGCAGTTGATAAGAAAAAGCGCCAGTGCGTGATTGGTTGCGGTACAGCGGTGACGATTGATTTGATTGATCACGCGGAGCATTTAGGCGGTTATATTTTCCCCAGTATTTACCTGCAACGTGAATCACTATTTTCAGGCACCAAGCAAATTACCATCTCTAATGGTACTTTTGATAGCGTCAGTCAGGGAGTTACCACGCAAGATGCGGTCCATCGTGGGATATTATTGTCCATCGTTGGTGCGATCAATGAGATTAGCCATCGTCATCCCAACTTTGAAGTCATTATGACGGGTGGTGATGCCGCCATTATTGCGCAACATGTCAATCGCCCTGTACGCCTGCGCGATGATTTACTGTTAAATGGTCTGGCACGTTATTTTGATCATAGTAAACAGACATAGCAATTTTAATCTAAGAGATATAAAATAAACATAAAAAAAGCAGTACGTTTTAAGCGTACTGCTTTTTTTGGTTTAAATACGTCTAACTTCTCTATTACTACCTATGGCACTGTAAAAATGATAGGTAAGCTAAAACTTGCCCTTACGGCTTTTCCTTTAACCATGACTGGTTTCATTCTGCCGCTTCTTACCTGTCGAATAGCATTCTCATCCAAGCATTGATTACCGCTGCTTTTTTTGACTTGTACTCTAGTAATTTTGCCTTGTTTATCAACCGATCCATCTAACAAGAGAGTGAGCTTATCGCCGGTACTCATAGTGTTTATACAATGAGATTCGATTCTCAAAATAGGTCTTACCACCCAATTTGCATTGCTAATAGAAATTTGAGTAACGGGTTCAGAATTAGACAAATCAACCAACTCTGCCTGTGCAGGCGACATACTCACTGTCATCGTAAACAATGCAAATAAACTGACTAACAGGCCATAAGCACTGATAGATTTTATACTGGTTCGAAAAGGAGAAGATGTATTAAAAGCTAAGTTAGTATGTAGTTTGCGAATCATTATAAAAGTCTTTTATCCAAATCATTAAAAAGTGCCACGCTATGAGACATATAACGTAGCACATTTTTAGATCTTAGAGCAGAAAAATTCGATAAAAGTTAACTTTTAATTCGCCATTAAACTTTACTTAGTCTCGTTAAACAACTCACGACCAACCAACATACGGCGAATCTCACTAGTACCTGCGCCGATTTCATAGAGTTTGGCATCACGCCAGAAACGACCTAGCGGATACTCATTGGTATAGCCATTACCGCCAAAGATTTGAATGCCTTCACCTGCCATCCAAGTGGCTTTTTCGGCACACCACAAAATCACACTGGCGCAATCTTTACGCACATCTCTACTATGACCAGCACCGCGTTGATCGAGCATATCCAAATTCTTGCCAACGGTGTATAAGAAGCTACGACCTGCTTGCAGGATGGTATACATGTCCGCGACTTTACCTTGGATGAGTTGGAACTCACCAATCGCTTGACCAAACTGCTTACGATCATGGATGTACGGAACAACGTTATCCATCACCGCTTGCATAATGCCGATAGGACCAGCTGCTAATACCGCGCGCTCATAATCAAGTCCACTCATCAATACCTTAACGCCTTCGTTGAGGCCGCCTAAAATATTCTCTTTAGGGACTTCAACATTGTTAAAGGTCATCTCACCTGTATGGCTACCGCGCATGCCTAATTTGTCTAGCTTTTGCGCGGTACCAAAACCTTCCATGCCTTTTTCAACGATAAATGCCGTCATGCCTTTCGCACCCATTTCTGGATTGGTCTTAGCATAAACCACCATTACGTCCGCATCAGGACCATTGGTAATCCACATTTTGCTGCCGTTTAAAATGTAGCCACCGTCTTTTTCTTCGGCTTTTAGCTTCATGCTGACCACATCTGAGCCAGCGCCCGTTTCACTCATCGCTAGCGCACCAATGAATTCACCGCTAATGAGTTTCGGCAGATATTTTTGCTTTTGTTCCTCTGAACCATTGCGTTTAATTTGGTTGATACACAGATTAGAGTGCGCACCGTAGCTCAGCGCCACGGACGCAGAAGCGCGGCTAATCTCTTCCATTGCGACCATATGAGCGACGTAGCCCATATCAGAACCGCCGTACTCTTCAGGAACAGTGATACCATGCAAACCTAAGTCACCCATCTTTTGCCACAAATCCATTGGGAATTCATCGCTGCTGTCAATCTCAGCCGCACGCGGGGCAATTTCTTTCGCTGCAAACTGCTGTACCACATCACGTAACGCGTCGATATCTTCGCCAAGCTGAAAATTCAATCCAGGTAAACTCATAACTATTCCTTGTATTTTGATGTTTTAAATATTAAATATTAATTCGTCTTTAAAGCCATTATATTTTTAGCGCATTTAATTAGGACTGACGCTTATTGATCAACGCACGGGCCACGCTTGACCCATTGCGGCGACCTAGAAACTCACTGATACGCTCGCCAGCTACGACCAGTCTATCCAAGTCAATACCAGTACTGATACCCATGCCATGCAGCATATAGACAACGTCTTCGGTAGCGACATTACCCGTTGCGCCTTTGGCATATGGACAACCGCCAAGCCCAGCCACTGAGGTATCGAATTCGCTGACGCCCATCTGTAGTGCGGCTAAGGTATTACTGACTGCTTGACCATAAGTATCATGGAAATGGCCTGATAGCATAGCGATGTCGGCATATTCTAAAGCGGCTTGTAGCGCGCGCTGTACTTTCAGCGGCGTACCTACCCCAATCGTATCGGCAATACCAATCTGTTCTGAACCAATCTCAACCAAACGCTTAGTCACATAAGCCACTTGGCTAGGGTCAATCTCGCCTTCATAAGGGCAACCGACCGTGCAAGAGATAACACCGCGCACTTTGATGCCCTGCTCTTTTGCGGCAGCGGCAACGGGTGCAAAACGTTCAATACTTTCATCAATACTGCAATTGATGTTTTTTTGACTAAAGGTTTCACTGGCTGAGCCAAAAATTACTATTTCATCAGGACGATGTACAATGGCATTTTCAAAACCGCGCATATTTGGCACGAGTACCGAATACATAACGTCATCATGCCTATTATCTGCAAGCGCGGTCATTAGCTCACTGTTGTCGCCCATTTGCGGCACCCATTTTGGCGAGACAAAGCTGGTCGCCTCAAGCTTCTTGACGCCTGCTGCGATTAAATCGTTGATAAGCGTTTGCTTAACCGCCGTCGGTACCGTCATGGCTTCGTTTTGTAGGCCATCACGTGGGCTGACATCCACGATGGTGACATGGTCTGGATACGAATGGCTCATGGTTATTATCCTTTTATTGTTCTTATACTTCAGTTCTTAAGCTTCGCTAGCTTCTGTGTCGATGCGCAGTAACTCATCACCATCAGCAACCGAGTCACCCGCCGCAAATAACAATTCTGCCACCACGCCGTCAGTTGGTGCGGTAATGGTATGTTCAATTTTCATCGCTTCAATAACGGCAAGTGGCTCGCCTTTTTTCACGCTATCGCCGACAGCCACTTTGAAGGCAACGACCTGCCCTGGCATTGGTGACTTCAAACTACCGACCGCTGCAGACTCTTCGCCCACATGTGCCATAATATCAATCAGCGTAATCTCGTCCCGACCGCTATCTGTGAACACATAAACGGTCTCATTATGTACCCAACTTTGAGCACTAATACGTGCGCCTTCTAGCCATAAAGTATGATTGTGTGCGTCACTGCTGGCGTAGCTGACTTCACCTTCATAAACACTCTCTGTCTGAGCGGCCACATTGACATTATCTTGAGTGTCGTTACTCGCGATCTCTTTTTCAATGGCCAACGTAAAGCTGCTGAGAGTATCGCTACCCTTTTTGCTGTCAGCATCATTCGCATTGTGCCAATTACTAATACGGGCGCTATAAGCTTGTTCATCATATATCAAGCTAAACGATCTTGTGTAATCGTTATAAGCACGGAAACCAGTAGGCTTACTAAAAGGATCTGCATCTGCGTCTCGTGCAATCCCTTCACTGGCAAGCTGCTGCGCAATAGCCGTCACAGCAAGCGTCGATAATTTAAGCGGATGCTGATTAAACAGCTCGTCCGCCTCACGCTCTATCAGTGCGGTATCGAGATTGGCTTGACTAAATGACTCAGTATTTAGAATATAGCGTAAAAACGCCACGTTAGTCGGCAAACCAACGATGCGTGTTTGTCCGAGTGCTCGATCGAGTTTCGCTAATGCTTGCTCACGAGTGGGCGCATGAACGATAAGCTTGGCAATCATAGAGTCGTAGAACGGGCTAATGACATCACCCTCGCGTACCCCATCATCGATACGCACGCCTGCGCTGTCGTTATTAATAACAAAGGTGCTATGCTCAGGTTTTTGATAAGTAAATAAAGTACCTGTCGCTGGCAAAAAGCCATTGTCAGGGTTTTCAGCACAGATACGCGCTTCAATCGCATGACCATTAATTGCCAGCTCATCTTGCTGCTTAGGTAATGGCTTACCCGCTGCGACCAAGAGTTGCCACTCGACCAAATCGACACCAGTAATGGCTTCACTGACTGGATGCTCAACTTGCAAACGGGTATTCATCTCCATAAAATAAAAATTCATGGAATCCTCGCGCTGCTCAACGATAAATTCAACGGTACCTGCGCCGAAATAATTAACCGCACGCGCCGCTTCAATAGCTGCTGTTCCCATCGCTTCACGCATGGCAGCATCAACACCTGGAGCTGGCGCTTCTTCTAATACCTTTTGATGGCGACGTTGTACCGAGCAATCACGCTCAAACAGATGCACATAGTTGCCGTGCGTATCACCAAATACTTGAATTTCGATATGACGTGGTTTTAGAGCGTACTTTTCAATCAATACTTGATCATTGCCAAAACTGGTGATGGCTTCGCGGCGACATGAGTCTAGTAAGTCAATAAAATCGCTGCTCTGCTCAACGATACGCATGCCTTTACCGCCACCGCCGGCACTGGCTTTAATTAGTACTGGATAGCCAATGCTATCCGCTTGCTGTTTTAAAAACTCGGCATCTTGATTGTCACCATGATAACCCGGTATTAGTGGCACGCCAGCGGCTTCCATCAAACGCTTGGATTCAGACTTGCCGCCCATCGCGCGAATCGCATCAGCGGATGGACCAATAAAGACCAGTCCTGCATCTTGACAGGCTTGCGCAAAATCGGCGTTTTCACTTAAAAAACCATAACCGGGGTGAATCGCTTGTGCACCAGTCTCTTTAGCAATCGCAATGATAGCGTCGCCTTTCAGATAGCTGTCTTTGGGAGATGATCCGCCCAAATAAACTGCTTCATCACAGACAGCGACATGCTTAGTCTCACGGTCGGCATCAGAATAAACAGCGACGGTGTTTACACCCAGACGCTTGGCAGTCGCTGCAACACGGCAGGCAATTTCACCACGGTTGGCGATTAGAATTTTAGAAAACATAACTATCCCTGTGTCTTGTCGTTTTTATTTATCGGCTTGACTATCGTTTTTTACTACTAGTCTGCCATTAGCCAATCAGGTTTACGCTTTTGCAAAAAGGCTTGCACGCCCTCTTTGCCTTGCTTTGATGAGCGGATATCAGCGATACCTTTGACCGTGTCAGCAATCAGCTCATCTGTAATAGGCGCACCAGCAACATCATGTAATAGCTGCTTGCAGGTTTTTACCGCATCAGGGCTGTTTTTGACCACCTTGTTACAGAACGCAGCCACTTCATCGCCTAGCCACTCTTCGCTAACACGCTCATGGATAAAGCCAAGCTGACGCGCCTTTTTGGCATCAAACACTTCAGCACTTAAGAAATAACGCTGCGATGCTCTAGCGCCTAGCGCGCGGATAACATAAGGACTGATAGTGGCAGGTGCCAACCCTAAACGGACTTCACTGAGGCAGAAATTAGCAATTTTGACCGCAATGGCTACGTCGCAAGCAGCGACCAGACCCATGCCACCTGCGTATACATCGCCTTGAATAGCCGCGACTGTTGGCTTAGGACATTCATAAATAGTCTTAAGCATTTGCGCCAATTTATCAGCATCCGCTAGATTCTCTTCATAGCTATAATCTGCCATCGCGCGCATCCAGTTAAGATCCGCACCAGCACAGAACGCTTTACCAGCAGCCGCTAAAACGATAACGCGTACTTGCTCATCATTACCAAGCGTCTTGAAAGCATGGGTCAACTCAGCAATCATTTCGTCATTAAAAGCATTACGTATCTCAGGGCGATTTAATGTTACCGTAGCCACGTGCTGCTCAATATCGACCAATAGGCTTTTATAATTATTCATATAGGTTTTTCTCAATGTTTTGTGGTAACTTTTGCATGTCTTTTTTTACGGATAATTTTGCGTAATGTTCTTTTTTACTTCTAACACCGTCATTCTATCTTCGAAAAGAAACGGGTGACTGGTAGAAATTTTCGCAGCCTCTGTCGGCGTAGGCACAGCACACAAGAAAATTTTTCACCAAGCGCGTGCTGACCTTAGTAACATAGTCTATTTTGTAAACTAAAGCACTCACTCATCAAAAGTAAAATATCAGTCTACATTCTAAAGACACCATAAGTAGTCTCTTCAATCGGGGCGTTATAGGCAGCGCTTAGGCCTAACGCCAGTACGTTACGCGTATCGGCAGGATCAATCACCCCATCATCCCAGAGACGTGCCGTCGCATAATATGGATGACCTTGCTCTTCATACATATCAAGAATGGGCGCTTTAAATGCGGCCTCATCTTCTGCACTCCACTCCTCGCCTTTACGGTCGAAGTTATCACGTTTGACGGTTGCGAGTACTGAGGCTGCTTGCTCACCGCCCATCACCGAGATACGCGCATTTGGCCACATCCACAAGAAACGTGGGCTATAAGCACGGCCACACATGCCGTAGTTACCAGCACCAAATGAGCCACCAACGATGACAGTAAATTTCGGTACTTTCGCGTTAGCCACCGCCATCACCATCTTGGCACCATGACGGGCAATACCTTCGTTTTCGTATTTACGGCCGACCATAAAGCCGGTGATGTTTTGTAAGAATATTAGTGGAATTTTACGCTTACAGCACAGCTCAATAAAGTGCGTGCCTTTTTGCGCCGACTCACTGAATAAAATACCGTTGTTGGCGATAATACCGACTGGCATACCCTCGATATGAGCAAAACCACAAACCAGCGTGGTACCAAAGCGCGCTTTAAACTCATCAAAGGCACTGTCATCGACGATACGAGCAATGATTTCTTTGATATCAAAGGGCTTACGCTTATCCGTTGGAATGACGCCGTATAGCTCTTTAGCATCATAGCGTGGTGGACGTGGTTTGATTTGATTTGGGATTTGTTTAGCAGGACGGTTGAGATGACTGACGATATTACGCGCAATCGATAACGCATGAGTGTCGTTTTGCGCCAAGTGATCCACTACTCCTGACAGACGGGTATGCACATCACCGCCGCCCAAGTCTTCAGCAGTGACCTCTTCGCCTGTTGCCGCTTTTACGAGTGGCGGACCACCCAAAAAGATGGTGCCTTGGTCTTTAACGATGATAGACTCATCACTCATCGCTGGTACATAAGCACCGCCTGCCGTACAGCTACCCATAACGACAGCAATCTGCGGAATACCTGCAGCGCTCATATTCGCCTGATTAAAAAATATACGCCCAAAGTGCTCTTTATCTGGGAACACGTCATCTTGGTTGGGTAAGTTTGCACCGCCTGAATCCACTAAATATACACAAGGCAAATTATTTTCTTGAGCAATCTCTTGCGCCCGTAGATGTTTTTTGACCGTCATTGGGTAATAAGTGCCACCCTTCACCGTGGCATCATTACAGACAATCATACACTCAGTGCCGTTAATGCGGCCGATACCCGCAATCACGCCAGCAGCTGGAATCTCTTCGCCATACATATCGTGAGCCGCCATCGGGGCGACTTCTAAAAACGGCGTGCCGACATCCAGCAGGCGCTCAACACGCTCACGAGGCAGCAGCTTGCCACGCGCTAGATGCTTAGCACGCGCACGCTCTGAACCACCTTGGACGACTTTACGCAAGTGCACATATAAGTCATCGACCACCGCTTGCATAGCGGCACTGTTTTGCTGAAATTCAGCAGCGTTTGGACTCAGTTTACTGGTTATGATAGCGCTCATGATATCCCTTTTCTTTTATACGTAAATGCGAGTAGCTTTTTATGTTATGCGAGTTATTTTAACTGTTGTTTATTTTAAGCGTTACTCACATGATTAATCCGTGATTTTCAGGTCTGGTTATTTCAGACCTAATAAGCAAGCTTACTATAAGCCTAGCTCTTCTTTCATCTGTTCGATAATTTTATATTTTTGAATTTTGCCAGTGATGGTCATCGGGTATTCGGTCACGAAGCGATAGTAGGTAGGCACTTTATAATGAGCGATATGCTCGCTACAGAACTGGCGCACTTCTTCTTCAGTCAGGCAATCAGGCTCTTTAGGAATAATCCATGCCGCAAGCACCTCACCATAACGCTCATCGGGGATACCAACAATTTGCACATCACGAATTTTTGGATGGCGATATAAATAGTTTTCAATCTCAACTGGATAAATATTTTCACCGCCGCGAATAACCATGTCTTTACTACGACCAACGATTTTGACATAACCATCTTCATCCATGGTGGCCAAATCACCGGTATGCATCCAACCATCTTGAATGGCTTCGCGGGTTTTAAAGCGACTGCCCCAATAGCCTTTCATCACTGAATAACCACGGGTCAATAGCTCACCAGTCTCACCTAAGGGTACAATCTCACCCGTTTCAGTATCAACGACTTTTACTTCAAGCGCAGGTTGCACCAAACCAACGGTCGATACTTGCTTCTCTAACGGCGTATGCTCATTGGTCTGGCAGGAAACGGGACTGGTCTCAGTCATGCCATAAGCAATGGTGACCTCACTCATATGCATCTTATCAATGACACGGCGCATGACTTCAATCGGACAGCTAGAGCCGGCCATAATGCCAGTACGCAAAGTCGATAAATCAAAATTTTCAAACTCAGGATGGTCAAGCTCGGCGATAAACATCGTCGGTACGCCATGCAAACCAGTACATTTTTCTTCTTCGACTGCTTGCAGGACTGATAACGGCTCAAAGCCATCGTTCGGATAGACGATACAGCCGCCATGCGTCAGAATCGCTAAGTTGCCGAGCACCATGCCGAAGCAGTGATATAAAGGTACTGGAATACACAGCCTGTCTTCTTCAGTGAGATTCATAGCCTCACCGATAAAGTAGCCGTTATTGAGGATATTGCGATGGCTTAACGTCGCACCTTTTGGCGTCCCTGTCGTGCCACTGGTAAATTGGACGTTAATAGCATCCGTGTTTTTAAGCTGGGCTTGACGCTCGGCAACCCGTGGATCGTTGGCATCGCCTTCCGCCATCCAAGCAGAGAACTTCTGCATAAAACCAAACGCTTCATCAGAGTCTGGCTCATCAATCCAAATAATGCGTTCAATGGTTGGAATCTCGACCAAATCAAGCTGAGTATAATCTTTATGATAAATCTCGGGACACAGCTCACGGATGAGACCTGCATAGTCGCTGCTTTTGAAATGGCGCATGAGCACGAGTGCTGAGCAGCCGAGTTTATTTAACGCATATTGCAGCTCAAAGGTACGATAGGCAGGATTAATATTGACGAGGATAACGCCGACTTTCGCGGTCGCTAATTGCATCAAGAGCCATTCAGCATTGTTGTGCGACCAGATACCGATGCGATCACCAATCTCAAGTCCCATCTCAATCATACTACTAGCCAGCTGATTGACATGCTGTTGTAACTCACGATACGTCCAGCGGATATTTTGATGGCGCACGACCAGTGCTTCACGCTCTGGATATTTGGAGACAATCGCATCAAAGAAATCACCGATAGTCGCCTCAATCAGCGGCACATCAGGACCTTTATCATAGCTTTGGGTAAGTGGCGCATTCGCTGAGCGCGCGCCCATATTGATGCTGGGGATATTATTTAGAATGGTATCAAAATCAGGATTTTTAGTCATAACGAGTCCTTTCGTTTTACTTTATACGGTGCTAATGAGTTGCGTGTGATTAGAGCTTTTTCCGTTGTACAGCTCTTACCTAGCATGTCGCTACTATACCGTTATCAATGAAAGGCTGTCAATAATAGTAATACACTACGTATCATTTAAAAAGAATATATAAAATTAACGTATCATTGATTACCAAATGACCATTCTTTTATATGAATTACATTAGAAAAGCCAGCCTTATACCATAATAGTATAAAGCTGGCTTTTCCAGTTATTATTAATAGTACACGCTTATTCTAGGAGCAGTTCTTCTATCATTTGTTCGACGATTTTGTATTTCTGAATTTTGCCAGTGACGGTCATCGGATATTCATCAACGAAGCGAAAATAGGTTGGTACTTTATAATGAGCGATATGGTCACGACAAAACTGCCTTACCTCTTCTTCACTTAAGCTACTTTGCTCTTTTGGAATAATCCACGCCGCCAATACTTCACCATACTTTTTATCAGGTACGCCGACGATTTGCACATCACGGATTTTAGGATGACGATAGAGATAGTTCTCAACTTCTACTGGATAGATATTTTCGCCGCCACGAATGATCATATCTTTACTACGCCCAACCACCGTGATATAGCCATCTTCGTCCATCGTTGCCAAATCACCCGTGTGCATCCAACCCTCCTGAATGGCTTTTCGGGTTTTAAAACGGCTGCCCCAATAGCCTTTCATGACCGCGTAGCCGTATGTCAGTAATTCGCCTGTTTCTCCAATCGGGACGACTTCTCCAGTTTCGGTATCGACGATTTTGACCTCAAGCGCTGGTAGCACCATCCCCACTGTAGATACTCTTTTTTCAAGTGGCGTTTGCGAGCTGGTCTGACAAGAAGCTGGACTGGTCTCGGTCATACCATAAGCAATGGTCACCTCGCTCATGTGCATCTTATCCATGACACGGCGCATGACCTCAATCGGACAGCTAGAGCCGCCCATGATACCCGTGCGCAAACTGGACAAATCAAAGCTATCAAATTCTGGATGATCGAGTTCCGCGATAAACATCGTCGGTACTCCAAGCAGGGCAGTACACTTTTCTTCTTCCACCGTTTGCAATACTGTCAACGGATCAAAACCATCATTGGGATAAATTGCGCAACCACCGTGGGTCAAAATAGCTAAGTTGCCACCCACCATGCCAAAGCAGTGATAAAGCGGCAATGGGATACATAGCCTATCCTCCTCTGTCAGCCTCATTCCTTCGCCCATAAAATAACCGTTGTTCAAGATATTGCGATGCGTTAAGGTGGCGCCTTTGGGTGTGCCGGTTGTGCCACTGGTAAACTGTACGCTAATAGCATCAGTATTCTTAAGCGAGGCTTGGCGTTCCGCTACGCGAGGGTCGTTTGCATCTCCCTCTGCCATCCACGTAGAGAACTTCTGCATAAAATTAAAGTCATCATCGCTTTCTGGTTCATCAATCCAAATAATGCGCTCGATGGTAGGAATCTCGACCAAATCAAGCTGAGTATAGTCTTTATGATAAATTTCAGGACATAGCTCACGAATCATTTGCGTATAGTCACTGGTTTTAAAATGACGCATCAATACCAAGGCCGAGCAGCCCAGTTTATTCAGCGCATATTGCAGCTCAAACGTTCGATAAGCAGGATTGATATTGACTAAGATGACGCCAATTTTTGCTGTTGCTAATTGCATCAGCAACCATTCAGCATTGTTATGCGACCAAATAGCGATACGATCCCCTATCTCAAGTCCCATCTCAATCATGGCACTTGCCAGCTGATTGACTTTTTCCTGTAGCTCGCGATACGTCCAACGGATATTTTGATGGCGAGAAACCAAGGCTTCATGCTCAGGATATTTATTGACAATAGCATCGAAAAAATCTCCGATGGTCGCTTCAATTAGCGGTACATCAAGTCCTTTATCATGGCTTTGGGTGAGTGGTGCATTCGCTGAGCGCGCGCCTATATTAACTTTGGGAACATTATTGAGAATACTGTCATTAAAAGTATTGTCGGCATTGGTGAGCTGAGTCATAACGAGTCCTTTCGTTTTACGGTTGAGGTTTTTTTAGCAGTGCTATAAAAATAGGCTACCAAAGTAAATGTGATATTTTTCCTTGAACAGTTTTTAACGCATCCTCTTTATCGCTATAGATTTATCACCACAGATTGTGATTAAACTAAACTAAGTTCTAACCAATAATACAGTGCTTTAAATTAAAGAATATCAATAATAATACGATATGTATCGATATTAGACTGAAGCGTTCTTAAGTCTAATATCGATACAAGAGATGTGGTACATGTGAATAAAAAAAGCCAGCGCTCCCTTAGGATGGCAACACTGACTTAACGTTAGAAGCTTTTCTTTTAACCATTACGATTTAAGTATAACGGGCGCTTTAATCGTTACTGTCGCACTGACTTCATTGTTATCATCTAACAAATTCATGATTAACTCTTCATCCGTTTCAGTAGTTATCTGCCAATTACCTGCCGCTTGCGGTACGCCAGTAACCATGACAGAGATGGCTTTATTTTTTAGACGAATCATCGGAGGCTTATGCTCATAGCCGTCGTGGTCATGACCTAAAATATCATCGGCAATGGTCGCAGCTTGCGCACGCAGCGGTGCAACATAACGACAAGCGACGCCATTGATAGACATGCAATCACCAATGGCGTAAATACTAGAAGTATTAGTACGCAACGTTGTCGCATCAACCACGATACCGGTACGTCGATTGAATTCAACGCCAGCAGCAGCAGGCAATTTATCATCAACCGTCAGCCCGGTACTGGCAATGACATGGTCAACGATTAATGGTTCGGACTGCGAAGACACTGTGTTTTGTGCATCTAATGGCTCATAGCTGACTTGTAACTTTCCAATATTGTTGCCATCACTTATTCGAATAACTTCAGTTATCTGATAGCCGCCCAAAAAGTTAATCCCTTGTGATTTTACCGCCCCTGCAATACGTGCCGTCGCTTTTGACGGTAGCATTTGTGAAAGCGGTGCATCATTTAAATCAATCAGCGTTACTTGATGACCAGCCTTGAGTAAATCCTCGGCGATTTCTGTCCCAACCATGCCCGCCCCTACAATGGCAACGTGCTGACTGCCGCTTGCTAGCTTTTCTTGCAGCTGACCAAAACGCTCAATATGATTGACGTGCCAGACCAAATCCTTAGGCAAGCTTTTTGGGAAAATAGGATGTGCGCCCATTGCCAGTACCATCTTGTCATAGCTTATCGCTGTCGGTGTCTCCGACTGCGTGCTAGATGCAATCTGCAATGTTTGACTCACAGGATCAATATTTATCACATGCGTATTAGCCAGCAACGTCACTTGCGCAGCCTCTGCGGCATCACTACCTGTAGCCCGCACCAAATCGGCGGCGCTTTTCTTCTGGCTAATCGCCATCGTTAGCATTGGTTTATGATAACGATCACCATTATCAGCAGTAATTAAAGTAATCGGAATGTCTTTATCTTTAGTCCGGATCGCATCAATCACGTGCCAGCCAGCCAATCCTGCGCCAACAATGACAATACCTGCCGATGGATTGCTCGCCACTACTGATGAATTTTCTACACTCATATTAGCTCCAATATCGTTTATAAATTATTTTAATTTTTGACATATTGGCTGCTATTGTATCAGTAAACAGCCATTCACTCATATATAGTCAGTCCTATATAAATCTACTGATATGCTGTGGGCACAAAAAAAGCGCCTATTAATAGACGCTATTGATAAATATTACTTATAAAAGGTTCAAATAACAAAGTAGCTGTTTTTAGTAGCCATCTCTAATGATTGAGAATCTTTGACAAGAACATCTGCGCGCGCTCACTTTTTGCGCCTTCAAAGAACTCATCTTTACTACAGTTTTCGACGATATGACCTTCATCCATAAAGATAATCCGGTTGGCGACCTGACTGGCGAAGCCCATTTCATGGGTCACACACATCATGGTCATACCATCACGGGTCAGCTCTACCATCACATCGAGCACCTCTTGAATCATCTCTGGATCAAGCGCAGAGGTTGGCTCATCGAATAGCATGGCTACCGGATCCATCGCCAAGGCCCGCGCAATCGCCACCCGCTGCTGCTGACCGCCAGATAGCTCCGCAGGATATTTCGCGGCTTGTACCGTCAGTCCGACGCGGTCAAGATAGGCCATGGCTTTTTGTTTGGCCTCGCTCTCTTTACGACCCAATACCTTAATCTGCGCGACCGTCAGATTATCGATAATGGTCAAATGCGGAAACAGCTCAAAATGCTGGAATACCATTCCCACACTGCTACGCAGCTTAGGTAAATTAGTCTTAGGTGCGCCAACAGAGATACCATTAACGATAATTTGTCCTTTTTGGAAAGGCTCAAGTCCGTTAACCGTTTTAATCAAGGTTGATTTCCCACTACCTGATGGACCACAGACCACGACGACATCGCCTTTATGGACATGAGCGGTACAGTCAGTCAGCACTTGAAAGTCGCCATACCACTTACTGACACTGTCTATTTCAATGACCATCTCATCAGTCGCATGACCATTATTTGTGACCAGTCCGCCAAAGTCATTTGTATAAGTGTCAGCACTATTTATCACTGGCTCATTCATCACTGGCTCCTAACCACATTATGTTCGGTAATCATTATTAAATAAAAGTACTTTAGTAAAAGTATCAGACTCAACCTATTCAACTAAAAAGCTTTGATTAAAACGCTTAAAACCTTAAGCGCTTTTGTAATTGCTGCACGCCGATAGAGGCGCTCAAGCTGATGATAAAGTAAATTGCTCCAGCACCTAAAATATAAGGCGTCAATAGACCCATCAACTCACCACGAACGTAAGCGGCGCGGAAAAAATCCGTCAAACCAATGGCAAAAACTAGCGTCGTATCTTGGAATAAGATAATACACTGCTGCAAAATCAGTGGCAGCATCTTGCGAAATGCTTGTGGCAAAATCACAAGGCGCATGGTCTGCCCATAAGTCATGCCCAAGGCTTTAGCGGCATTAACCTGTCCACTACCAATCGATTGGATACCAGCACGCACCACTTCTGAAAAGTAAGCGGCCTCAAACATCATAAAGGCGACGACACAAGAAGCAAAAGCGGCATCAAGCTGTAGGTACTTACCTGCTACCCAAAAATAAATCATCGGTACCGCAAAATAAAACCACAGCAGCACCAATAACAATGGTACAGAGCGGAAGTAATTAACGTATAACTTTGCTGGTATTTCAAGCGCTTTGATACCTGACAAGCGCATCAATGCCAATACCGTGCCTAAACTGATGCCACCAACAATCGCCAAAAACAGTACTTTTAAAGTCATGAGCATACCGCCCATGAGACCAGGATAAGCAGTAGCAAGTTCGGTCATCATACTCATTTCTGACTCCCTGCAATAAGCCCCGGCACACGCAGTTTGCGTTCAATAAAGCCCATAATGGCAATCAATGACAGGTTAAATACTAAATAGATAATCGTCGCATACGTATAAATCTCAATACTATTTTGCGTATACTCGCTGATGGTTTTGGTTTGGCTAATCAGCTCCATCACCCCCACTAAGGAAGCGACAGACGCGTTCTTAAAACAGTTGGTCAGCTCTGAGCTCAGCGGGGGCAAAATGATGCGGAAGGCTTGCGGTAACAGCACTTCTTTATAGACTTGTGGAATACTAAAACCCAGCGCGTAAGCGGCATTGATCTGCCCTTGGGGTAATGACTCGATACCTGTCCGTACCTGTTCGACGATACGAGCGGCGGTAAACAAACCAAGACCAATACTGGCTGAAAGCATGGCTGAAGTGTTGGGCGATAGGTCCCGATACCACCAGTCCTGTATCGCTGGTGTCAACCAGCCGGGGGCGATATAGAACCAAAAAAATAGCTGGACAAGCAAAGGAATATTACGAAAAAACGTCACATACGCCGTACCGATCGTCCGCGCGGTCTTATTGGGTAAGGTGCGCATGATACCAAAGACGGTACCGACGACCATGGCGATTGTCCAAGCAATACTACCAATCAATAGCAGCCAGCCAAGACCCGTCATCATCCAATGGATATAAAGCTCGCTACCGATACCGGTATGCTCAAAGAGCACACCCCAGTTCCAGCTATAATTCATGGTTGGCTCTCCGAGCAGCGATTGATAAGCCGACGCGCCAGATGGGTTTTACCTATGACTCTGAGCACGTCAGCAAGCTATGTGGTGGGACAAGGAACGTTATTGCGCAGTCGCAGCTTTAGGCTGAGCGCTATCATGCGGATTGGCAATCAAAGCTTTTAAGTTGTCTGACATCTCAAAGTTTAGATTGACGTTTTTCGGTGGAATTGGGTTCAAGAACCATTTGTCATAGATGCTATTAATCTCACCAGAACTATAAACATTGGCAAGCGCTTCATCGACCACGGCTTTGAACTCAGGATCATCTTTACGCATCATACAACCATAGATCTCAAACGATTGTGGCTCACCGACGATGACCCATTCATCAGGATTTTTTGCTTTGGCTTTTTCGCCAGCCAGCAAGACATCGTCCATCATAAAGGCATCCGCACGGCCGTTTTCTAGCATCAAGAAGCCTTCGCCATGATCTTTTGCTGAGATAATATTGGTATTCATTTTATTATCATCATTGTACTGACGGATGTAACGCTCTGAGGTCGTACCCGACGTGGTGACTAGGGTTTTATCCTTTAAGTCAGCAAAATCATTGATACCTGAATCTTTTTTGGTCAATAGACGAGTGCCGATTTCGAAGAAACCATTGGAGAACGCTACTTGTTTTTGGCGCTCTTCGTTGTTGGTCGTTGAGCCACATTCGAAATCTACCGTACCGTTTTGTACCAATGGGATACGGGTTTGTGAGGTGATCAGGTTATAACGAATTTTTAGATCGGGCATGTTTAACTTTTGCTTGACCGCTTCCACCACTTTCATTTCTAAATCATGGGCATAGCCGATAGGCTGATTAGGATCATCAGCGATATAAGAGAATGGAATAGAGGAGTCACGGTGACCGACGACGATAGTGCCTGAATCTTTGATTTTTTGTAGCGTACCGTTAGGATTTGCTGCCGCTTCTGTGGTGGTCGCATCGCCTGCTGCTGACTCGTCAGTGGTTTGGCTGCTATTATTACAGCCCGTTAGGGCTAATGCCATAAACGCAACCAGAGTCAACGGTTTAGAGAATAAGTAGGTCATGAGATACATCCTTTTATCACAATATTGAAAGGATACTTGAGCGACATGAAGCTTATTGATTTGACAGTATCGCCCTGCATCCGTGCAGTTGTTGCTGTTATTTATCATAATGCAACTTAATGTTACTGTACAACAAATTTGCGGATGGTGGTAAACTTTTTTTAATGAAACGACGACTTTCATTTTTAAGTGCTATACCAAGACGCAACGATTGAATGAAAGCCAGCCATTGCAAGAAATATCAACAGATACATTGAAGTACACAATGACAGACATATTGATAAACATCAGGTTAATTAATAATGACATTTATGCTAAATAAATGTCTTCAGACTTTAAAGCAATCGAGTAAATACGATTGATAAATCCTGAGCAATCCCCATAAAGCTAACAACTTCTTAATACTACAAATGACTTATGACCCAAGATACTCAAGTCCCAAATGTGGACAACCAAACTGCTGGCAACCCTACTGATAACGATATCCGCCAACGCTTTTTTATCGAAGACTCGCCCGTACGCGGTGACGTGGTGCGCCTATCACGCAGCTATGCGAGCACCATTGCCCAAAAGCCTTATCCTGAAGCGCTAAAACGCTTATTGGGTGAAATGCTGACAGCGGCAAGTTTGCTGATCAGCACCGTTAAAATCAATGGTCGTCTATCGATTCAACTGCAATCATCAGACAGCGATAGCCTGCTCAATTGGGCAATGGCAGAATGTGATCAAGACGGTATCATCCGCGCCCTTGCCAGCTGGAAAGGCGACACCGATGAACAAGTGCAAGCTTGGAATAATATGACCCATGCCAAAGAAGCCTTTGCTGAGTTGGGCGCGACGGGACAAGGCGTATTGTTTATCAATATCCAGCCTGATGGCGGCGAGCCGTACCAAGGTATCGTCGAGCGCAGTCATGACAACTTGGCTGACTGCTTAGCGCATTATCAAAAGCAATCTGCGCAGATTCCAACGCTGATTAACTTGGCGTCTGATGGCCTACAGGCAGGTGGTATTTTAGTACAGATGCTACCGCGTACGGCTGAGGAAACCTATGAGGTCGAGCAAAACGAAGACGCGGGCATCGATGATGATTTGTGGACACGTTTAAGTGTGCTAACTCGTACAGTAAAAGCAGAAGAATTGACCACGCTGGATGCCAACGAGATTATTTATCGCTTATATAACGAAGAAAACGTCGTAGCGCCCGATCCTGTTGCTTTGGCATTTGGTTGTACCTGCTCACGCGAGAAGTGTGAAATGGCGATTGAGCAAATCGGTGAAGCAGAAGCCTTAGAGATCGTCGAAGAGCAAGGCGGTACGTTTGAGATGGATTGCGGCTTTTGCGGTGAAGTTTATAAATTTAATAAAGACGATGTCGCAGCAGTATTTGCTGACTAATTTGTATTAATGCAAACCAATTATTATAAAAATCCCTCAAGTATGCTGCTTGAGGGGTTTTTGTTTTTTAACAGAGTCATTAGGGCGTGTCCTCATTTTAAAAATGGTCATAAAAATGAGATAAACTGCCGTCAAATGAGGAAAATAGCGCAAATAATATCGGGATATTAATCAGCTATTTGACGATACTTGGCAAGATTTAGCCCATTTAGAGACAAGCGCTTGAATTGAGGACATGCCCTAATAATGGATGAGTTTTTTTAATGATAAATGACTGCGAATAACAGCTCAGTACCTTTCTACACCGCTATATCTAAACTCCTAGGATAAGAATATATGCGCGTTCTACCAGCATAATCGCTTTTTCCATTATCAAGCAACCATTCAACGACTTGCTCACGCACCCTTCTACTATGAATTAAGTTCATATGATTGACGCCATAAAACACCGCTTTATGACCATCTGGGACAAATAACGCATGCTCGGCATCATCCTCGCCTAGCGCTGATGCGACCGATACCAAGCTATCGCCAAGTAAATCTGTCATCTTTGAATCATAATGAGTCTCGACCAAGGCACTAGCGACAAAATATGTTTTGATACCACTTGGCAGCCGTGCAGGATGGCGGAAATCTTGTGGTAGCACGCTACGACCTTCTAGAGACTTCCAATCAGCATCCCGAATGCTACCATGACGCAGATCAATAATACCGGCACTTCGCATATCGCCTAACTTGGCAAGTGAGCCTGCAAAGGGTAGCTTGGCGATAATATCTTGGACGTGGTTGCCGATGCGCTCAAGGACAGCCCCATGATGCGGCGAGCCTAACGTGATAAGATTGCCCACCCGTTTGACCCAATCCAAGCGTTCTTGCTGACCATAAAACAGTGCACTACGAGCGACCAAGCCGCCCATACTGTGCCCGACCAGATCTATCTGACTGATGTTTGGATTGTTATCCACTAAGTCTTTTAGCAATTGCGAGAATTTACGACCACTGCGTGAGATGCGTCGGCCAGTATTGTAGTCCAAGTACAGAACCGTGGTATCAGGCTGACTGGTATGAATGGCCGCGCCTAAGTCATTATTTTCTTGAGCTTGCCAGCTTAAGTGACTCATACATAGACCATGGCACAAAATAGCGACACGCCCTGATAGCGCGTCACGTTGTAGATTGCCGTCTCTGTCGTATAGCACCATCGGCACCGCAAGCGCATTACCATTATTCACGAGGTGATCGCCCATGACACCATTGAGGACATTGACCAGCTTTTTTAACGAATCTGGTAGTGGTCGCGCACTTTTTTGACTAATGATGTTTTTGTAGATACGCAGCACCGATGCGAGATTATTGCCCACCATCAGCATGATATGGCGTATCGTGCCATAGATGCGTCCGGTGATACCACGTTGCCAATTGTTAACATTGCCTTCGTTAAAACGCCCCAAAGGACGCAAGATAACTTCGCGGTGGATGGCTTCTACAATCTCAGTGACCTCAACCACCCCCATCGTCGCCAGCTGTGCTAAGCCCTCAAAAAAATCAGCCAACGAGATAGGCTCACGCGACGTTGTCGCATTATTATCATCTGCCAATAGTTTGACCAACTCATCGACATCGATGGCTTCAAGCTGGTCTATTTGCTCGTACAAATCACCATGCAGCGGCATGCTATCGTCTGAGACGAAATGCGCCTCAAGTTCATGGCGGTTGCGGGCATCGCTGTTAGCGCTATCAGGGATAACACCATCAGCGTAAGATAAATTTGGACGATTCATAATAGTGAAACATTCAGCAAAAAGGTTAGTTTTACATACTATCCTTTAAATGAGCTAAATAGAAGGGAATGATTTGACCTTCGCGTATGTTTCTTGACAAATAACTTAATAATTTTATAGAGATAAGCCTTAGACGATGTCATTGATCTCATAAAAACAAAAGAATCCCAAGCCATTACTTGGGATTTTTTTGACTGATTAATTTTTTATAAATTTGTTATATATAGTTAATCGCTTATATAAAGGACTCGGCCAGTATAACATCGCCATCCTCGCGCGTAATCATGACCGTGGCTGAACGTGGCGTACTGCCACCAGCGATGGCGCCCCAAGTATTACCAGGATGCTGAATATTGATAAACAGCGTTTTAAAATCTGGCGTCATGGTAATACCTGTCACTTCGCAGCCCTCAGGACCAACGAAAAAACGTTTGATATTGTTATCACTAGCAAGCATGCCGACTGGCGTTTGTTGCCCAGCCGAAGTGGTGGTCAGCGCACCATCATTCACCTTGCCCGGTAGCGCCGCCAGTAACATGCAGTTCGTGGTATCGGTATACGCACCATCATCGGTCTGAATCCACAACACACCACGTGGGTCAAAGTATAAGCCGTCTGGCGAGGACAAATCATTGCTGGCATTTAACTGCGATAAATTCTCTGCGGACAAACCACTAGGCGCAGCAAACAGATAAATATCCCATTCAAAGGTCGTTGCCGCATGATCGCCGCCCGCTTCTGCCCAGCGGATGATATGCCCATTGTCATTGCCACGCGCTTTGCCACCTGCTTCATAGCTGCGCGGATTGGACGCTGAAACGGGTTGGTCGTCACGCTCGCCGCGATATTTATTATTGGTCAAGGTCACGTATACCTCGCCAGTCATGGGGCTAACTGACACCCATTCAGGTCGATCCATCTTGGTTGCACCTAGCGCGTCAGCAGCAGCACGGGCAAAGATTAAAACCTCATCCTGTCCATTGAAAGGCAGGTCGCGATTAGAAGCGTCCAGTCCATTTTGACCATGAATAAGTGCCTTCCATTCGCCTCGACCATTTTCATTAAAGGTCGCGACGTAGAGCGTGCCTTCGTTCATATACTTGTCGCCAGCTTTTAGGCCGCCACCGATATCCGAATTTGACCATGTGGCTTTGGAGACGAATTTATAGATATACTCACCGCGCGCATCATCGCCCATATAAAAGACCACGGGCTTGCCTTGCTCAACAGGCGCGTAGGCACAGTTTTCATGCGCGAAACGCCCTAGTGCGGTACGCTTTTGTGGTACGGATTGCGGCTCAAACGGGTCAATTTCTGTGATATAACCAAAGGTATTAAAGCCATTACGATAATCATCGGCAGCGCTTGCTCCAACGGCAGTCATGTCCCAACGTGAGAATTCGTCAGGGATTTTGGCGTCTTTGGCCTCAGGTGTATGCCATAAATATTCAAAACCAGCAAAGTTCTCTGTTGCCCCATAGCGCTTACGACCATAGTTATGTTCAGCACTCAATTGACTGGCATCTTGTCCACGCGCGAATACCCCTAGGAAGTTCTCTTCGGTGGTCAGATACGTGCCCCAAGGTGACAGCCCTGCACCACAATTATTATTGATGCCGCGAGTCTGAAAACCGGTTGGGTCAAATTTGGTCTTAACCAAATCAGAACCAGCAACAGGCCCCGCCAATTGCGTCGTGGTACTACTGGTAATACGGCGATTGTATTTTGAATCAGTCACCATCTCATAGCCTATCCCATTGGCGCGTCGACTCATCTCAACCACCGCAACGCCATGGCAATTAACCTCTCGGCGTACATCGCTCGCGAGGCGACGGTTCTGGAATATCGGCGCAGCATCATTATCTTGAGTCACATAGTAGCCAAACGGGCTAAGCTCGCTACTATTCACGTACTCATGGTTCATGACCAGCAGACCATTGTCTGACGCTTTGGCATCATATGCGCCGCCTTTTTTGCCAAAGAACCACATACCATCATGGTTGTCACCCATGCGCCATTCGAACGACTCGGCAGACTGCTCACGATTGTCTTTCCAATCATCGATACCAGACATGAGCGGCGTACCCAGTGGTAATATCATCTCCGCTTTGTAGCCTTCAGCCACGCTCATCGTTTCGGCAGTCGAATGCGCTACTGCGGTAAACTTCAAGGCTTCCGGACGCTTAAGATCGCCCTGTGCAGGAATAGCAGCATTGTTGCCTGCGCTATTATTGATAGTATTGCTGTCATCGTCGTCACTACAGCCAACCAACGGCAGCGCACCAAAAAAAGCAGCAGCCGTCAATCCCGTGCCACCTTTTAAGATACTACGGCGGTTCAAGCGGCGGCTAATAATGGTTTGAAAGTCAATATTATTAGTAGGATTAGAGTCTTCAACGACTTCATGGGCAAGCAGTTGCTTATTATTCAATACGGTCATTATCAGTCACCTTGCTGTTGGCTGGATTGGCATAAAAAGGCTCGTTGCGGCGGTATTTTGTCCGCCACAACAATACGAATTACGCTTAAGTCTACCGAGCATTTATTACAGTACGTTGAAAGCCAGATGACAGTTTGATGACAATATTTCTGATAAAGAATGGCTGATGGACAGCTTTTATAGACACTGATAAAACAAAAACCCCAAGCGTTAACTTGGGATTTTTGATACTTCATACTTGAGACTAATTTTAGCAAGTTTATTGTACTTGCGCCTGCCATTCATGTGCGCCCAACTTTAGCATGAGCTTATCACCTGCATGCAATATCCCAACGCCGCTTGGCGTACCAGTCATGATGACATCGCCTGCTTGTAAGCTAAACGCATGACTGATATTGGCCAATAATTCATAAACCGGAAACAACATCAAAGCGCTCTCGCCATCTTGCTTAAGCGTGTCATTGATGGTCAGTTGGTAGTGCACATCGGTAAAGTCACCGAACGCTTGTGGATCGAGCCAGTCAGCGAGTACACAAGCACCGTCGAAACACTTGGCACGCTCCCATGGATGACCTTTTTCTTTTAACTCAGTTTGCAAGTCACGCAAGGTCAAATCTAGTCCTAAGGTCACGCCACCAATCGCCTGCTGAGCTTGCCCAATGGTCGCAGCCGACAGGTCAGCTGACAGCTGAACGCATAACTCTGCTTCGTAATGGGTCTCACCAAATACTTCTGGATTTGGGCGGATAACGCCTTGACGAATAGAGACCACCGCAGAGGCGGGTTTCATAAATAGCATGGGCGCGGCTGGCACCTCATTACCCAATTCGTGAGCATGAGCGGCATAGTTACGACCGACGCAGACGACCTTTCCGATGGGTGCGCGTAAGCTCTGATTGGCACTCGCAGCGCCGTCATCATCATTGACATTTGCGGCAATGGCATCGACTAGTGACATATGTGGTGATTGGCTCATACTAGATTCTCACAGCAAAATTATGGAAATTTTTATTGGCAAATTTAGCATTATCCAATATGACTTTAGCGATAAATCACTTTAATAATAAATCATTAAGGAATCGTATTGGTCATCACATCTGGTGGCACATAGCTGGCATGACGGTTCATTCTTTTTTCAAACAGTCTAAAGCTAAATAAGATCACCCACGATAACAACAAATAGACGATACCGGCTGCAAAGAACAATTCCATCAAGGTATAAGTACGGGCACTAATCGTACGAGCAACGCCCGTGATATCCATCAAAGCAATGGTTGACGCCAGAGCGCTGCCCTTTAGCATAAAGATAACTTCGTTACTGTAAGCGGGAATCACAATGCCAAAAGCACGCGGTAAGGTAATACGAGTCAGCTTCTGCCATTTTGACATCCCAATCGCATCAGCAGCTTCGAGCTCGCCCACGGGAATGTTTTGAATCGCGCCGCGAATGATTTCTGCCAAATAAGCGCTGGTATTGAGCGTGAAGGCAATGATGGCACACCAATAGGCTTGGCTCAGCACTGGCTCCCATAAGAATGAATCACGTACCGCTTCGAACTGACCAAGACCATAATAAATCAAAAATATCTGCACCAGTAGTGGCGTGCCACGGAAAAAGAAGATATATAAAAAGGGCAGTATCTGTACCACCCAATTTTTAGACAGTCGTAACAGCGCTAAAATCAGACCAAAGAACAGTCCTATAATACCTGAGATGACCACAAGCTGAACGGTCAAAACCGCGCCGCCTAGTAAGTCAGGGATATGCTCAAAAATAACCTGCCAATTCCAATCCATAGTATCTCTCCTCTATCCTATGGTCGATTGACGTTGAACGGATTGACGACTCAGCTTTTTAGCATAGCGCGCCGCTGGGTTGGCACGCCATTCAAGCCACATCATAAAACCCGTAATCAGCACGGTTAAACCCAGATAGATAATCGCCGCCGCCATATAAAAAGTAAACGGCTGCTGTGTTGACTGCGCCGCGCGCGAAGACTGATACATGATATCTTTGAGACCAACCACCGATACCAACGCCGTGTCCTTAAGCAACACCAAAAATAGATTGCCCAATCCGGGCAGCGCAATCTGCCATACTTGCGGTAGGGTAATACGATAAAAGGTCTGAAAAGGACGCATGCCTATCGCTTGCGCCGCCTCACGTTGGCCTATCGGAATCTCTTGAATCGACATGCGAAAAATTTCAGTCGCATAGGCACCAAAAGCAATCGACAACGCCATGACGCCGCCCCAAAAAGCACTAATTTCGACATAGTCGTTATAGCCGAACTTTTTGAGAATGCTCATCAGCAGTATAGAACCGCCATAATAGATAAACAGCACCAAGAGCAGCTCAGGAATCCCGCGCATCGTGGCGGTATAAACAGTCGCAAGCTTACGTAGCAGCCAGATATTTGACAGCTTAGCTGTGGCACCGAGCAGACCTAAAAACATGCCGATGACTAAACTGGTCATGGCAAGTTGTATGGTGACGGTAGCGCCGCTTAATAGAAGCGCGCCAAATCCTTGTAAATCAAACACAATTATCCACTCAGTCTCTTTATATTAGCAATATTAGCAATATTAGCAAAATATGAGTTAAAAGAATCAGCATCAATAGCTGAGCGCTGCCTATAACCGTATTTTATATCAAATTGATACGGACAATCTGTTTAATAGCACGACAACAGATTAATACCATCATAGAAGCGGTAATTGACACAGTAGAAATGAGCGCCGATTTTATCATATTCGCTCGCCGCTATGTTAATACTGACACGTAAAAGCGCGCCCTAAATCGCCACTTATCTCTACAAAAAGAAAATAAATAAGCAAGATTTGACCAAAGTTGACCCTCAATATTGATTCAATCAGCAAGATGTCATCGAAGCGTTCAAATTATTACACAAAAGGTTATAAGGCATTCTATAAAACAATAAAAAAGGACATCACCATTATAGTAATGTCCTCGTTATTAATACTAAAGTTTCAAACCTTACGATAATATTTATATTAAACGGTTATTGCGCGGTGCTATCTACCACTGGCTGCTCAGTATTTTCTAACGTAGCGTCCGTAACTATGCTGTTACTAGCGGCTGGCACGGCAAAGTACTTTTGATTGATTTTGTCATAAGTACCATTGGCCTTTAGATTGGCTAATGACTGATTGATCTTTGCTTGTAGTGCCTCATCATTAGGACGCACCGCTATGGCAAAGTTATCATTAATATCAATCTCATCACCTTTTAGCACATAATTACTGCCTGTGGGTGAGCTAAGCCACTCTAACGCCGGTAGTTTGTCAGATATCATTGCATCAACGCGACCGGAACCCAAATCTAAAAAGGCATTACTCAAGGTATCATAGAGCTTCATATTGGCTTTTGGATACGTATTCTCTAACCACTGCGAAGAGATGGTCGAGCGCTGCGCGGCAATCGAGTGCGCATTGATATCATCGCTGTTGCTTGGCTCAAAGCTGCTGTCTTTTTTGGCCAAAAAAACCAACGTATTACTAAAGTAAGGATTCGTAAAGGCAACTTGTTGCTCACGCTCAGGGGTCACTGACATCGCCGCGACGATGGCATCATATTTACCAGCCTTGAGACCAGGGATAATACCATCCCAGTCTTGGGCAGTAATCTCGCAGGTGACTTGCATATCATCGCAAAGGGCATTGGCCATATCCACATCGAAGCCGCCGAGTGTGCCATCTGCATTGGTATAGTTAAAAGGAGCATAAGCGCCTTCAGTACCGATACGTAGCACCTCCTCTGTCGCCGCAGTTGCGGTCTCAGTGGTCTCATTAGCTGCAGAGTTGCTGTCGTCAGCACTGTTTTGACTGTTGTTACAACCCGCTAAAGTAAAGACAGCAGCCATGCCCAACAGCGGCATAGACCAGCGGCTGGTCGTTACCAGCGTTCTGATTGAGGTACGAGTCATATTGAGGGCTGGGATAAGATAGTGGCTCATGATCATCCTTGATATTTATACAGTAGAAAACAGCTTAGTAAAACAACGCCTGCCTTTTATTAGGGCGTGTCTCATATTAGGACATGCCCTAGGCCAAACTCGTCCTAGTTGGTTGCCGTTTCTGTTTGTTCTTCTTCAGCAATCACTGCATTGGCATCGACATTACCTTCATCAACGACAACCACTTGCTCAACACTACCATTAGCGGCTGTTTTTTGTGCAGCAGCCGTTGTGCTAGTACCAAAATAGCTGCCAGTGATTTGATCATAGGTGCCATTGGCTTTTAGCTCTGCCAATGCTGCGTTAAATTTGGCAACTAGTGGATCACCTTTACGGAAGGCAATACCCATGGCGTCATCATTGGTGCTGATCTCTTGACCTTTGACTTCGTAGTCTTTGCCCGCTTCCGTTTTTAGCCAGTCAATACCCGTTACTTTATCAGACATCATCGCACGTACACGACCTGAGGTGAGATCTAGATAAGCGTTGTCCTGAGTATCATAAAGCTTGACATCGGCATCGGCATGTTCGTCCTGCAAGTACTGTGACGCAACGGTTGAGCGCTGTGAAGCGACTGGCTGACCTTGTAGTGACTCTACTGTAATATCATCACCTTTTTTACCGATTAAGATGATGCCACTGTGGAAGTAAGGGTCGCTAAATTCCACGACTTCTTTACGCTCAGGGGTGATTGACATCCCTGCGATGGCCGCATCAAATTTCTGTGCATTCAGTCCCGGAATCAGACCATCCCAATCTTGGGAGATGACTTCACACTCTGCTTTCATTTGCGCACATAGTGCATCGACCAGCTCAATCTCATAGCCGATCAGTTTGCCATCGGCATCTGTGTAGCTAAAAGGCTTATAGCTTGATTCGGTGGCGATTTTGATGTTCAACGGTGTATCAGTTGCCGCATCAGCTTCGGCACTGTCTGTTGGTGCTGAGCTATTATTACACCCTGCTAGCATTAGCATGGCAGCGCTGAGCGGCGCAAACCAAAAGGCTTTTTTGGTCATTAATGATGTCATTGAAATGGTCATGTTTGCTATTCCTTAATATATTTACCAGCCGTGTATTAACCCACTATTCGTTGATCGACGCTTATTCGTTAAAGCTTATTCATCAACGCTTACTGATCAAAGTTAATTTGCTCAAGACGTGCCAGCTCACCATTACTACGGATTTCGCTAAGCGCTTTGTTAAATTCGTCTCTGAGTGGGTCGCCTTTACGGACAGCAATAGCAATATTATCGTCGTTATCAATCTCATCACCAACGACGCCGAAGCCTTCAGTATTGTCTGCTAACCATGACTTGGCTGAGACTTTTTCAGCCAATACCGCATCGCTACGTCCAGATTTTAGATCCAAATAAGCATTGTCATAATTGTCATAAAGCTTGACGGTGTTGCCGTCTTTGCCTTCATAGTTGTCTTGTAGGTACGCGCCTGGCGTCGTTGAACGTTGACCGCCAAGGGTTAGGTTTTTGATTGCCATCGGATCAAAGCTGCCTTTGGTATCGGTCAGCCATACCATAGTATTGGCAAAATAGGGCTCACTGAAATCGACTTTTTCTTGGCGTTCAGCGGTGATAGACATACCAGCGACCACAGCATCATACTTTTGTGCCAACAAACCCGGAATGATACCGTCCCAATCTTGGGCAACGATTTCACATTTGGCTTGCACCTGATCACACAGGGCATTGGCAACGTCAATATCAAAACCGGCCAGCGTACCATCGGCATTGGTGTAGTTAAAAGGAGGGTAAGCGCCTTCGGTTGCGATACGAATGGTTTTGCCAGCCGTTTCTGCTGCTGGCGCATCGGCGTTGGTAGCAGCCGTTTCATCAGCAGGTTGACTACAAGCACTCAGCATTAACGCTGCAGTGACGGTCATCGATGACCATAATAGGCGAGAATTCGACATCATACATTCCTTAAGTTCTAATGGGTTTTTTAGGGTTCTGATATTTTGTTCTCTGACTTCCCTGCCAGACAAGCAATATAGATAGCAGAAAATGCAAGCAACCGTTATTAACGACCGCCTGTCAACCTTTTGATAATACCTGAGTAAAATATCAAAAACAAACGTTTTGCATACCGACTGTTATTATTGGGTAATAAATGGTCAACGGTACTTACCAATCAGCAGTTTGCGCAGCATAAGCCCATGTGCAATAAAAGCTTAATCACTATGAGCGACGATGCATTTTATCGGAATGCATCATCATTCTAAATGTCATTGGCTAAATATTATTGGTCAAGCGTCAGTGGTTATAGGTGTTGACGATGCGATGCCATAAAGTCTTTGACACGCTCAGAGGTAGGATTGTCAAAGACTTGTTCGGGCGTACCCATCTCTTCAACGATTCCTTGATGTAAGAATACGACTTGGCTGGAGACTTCACGGGCAAAACGCATCTCATGAGTGACGATTAGCATGGTGCGCCCCTCTTCTGCCAATTCACGCATGACTGCCAGTACTTCATTCACCAGCTCTGGATCTAACGCTGACGTTGGCTCATCAAACAATAATACTCGTGGCTGCATAGCAAGGGCACGGGCAATAGCGACGCGCTGGCGCTGACCACCGGATAAATTGGCAGGATAAGCGTCTTTTTTATCCAGCAGGCCCACTTTATCGAGCAGTTTTTCAGCATCGCTAATGGCTTGATCTTTTTTAATCTTTAAAACTTGCGTTGGCCCTTCGATGATGTTTTGCAAAATCGTTTTGTGTGGCCACAAGTTGAAGTTCTGAAAGACGAAGCCCACCCGCGCACGCAAACTCTCTAATTGCTTGATATCTGCGGCTTGAAGCTCACCTGATTTACTGGGCTTTAACATCAGCTCGTCGTTACCAATGATGATACGACCCTGATTGGGCTTTTCAAGCAGATTAATACAGCGCAATAAGGTAGATTTACCAGAGCCAGACGAGCCTAAAATAGAGATCACATCACCATCATAGGCGGTGAGCGACACCCCTTTTAGTACTGCCAATGAGCCATAGCTTTTATGGACGTCTTGTAAATCTAAGGCGATAGGCCGAGTCGGATTTTTTGCAATATCAAGCATGGTTCAGCAGACTTCCAATAAATATGAGTGAATACGAGAATAAAAAACAGCACTATATATAGTATAAATCAATGCTCTATAGACCGCTTTATATGATAGCGCGATGACTGATGTGCCATAAGAGAGGTATTGTCTCCTATAATGCAGAGAAAACGCAAACTTTGCACAGCATTGGCTCATGAATCAGCCAATAAATGACTGGCACAAAAAAGCCCAGACTGCATTTAAGCGCTGGGCTTTATTTTATCACTTTAGCGTACAAGACGTTGTTTTATCTGAGCATCGAGTCATCATACTTCAACCTGACGTCTTAAGACGATTTTTGACGTACTCATTTAATAGGTTGAGACGTGCTCTTGTTGTTCAGAGCCGTCTAATACGTCGTCATCAGCAGACGCGACAGCCACATCATCTTTATTGCCCACTGCCATAGCCTCATCGTCGGCACTAGCAATGGCTATATCATTTTCTGTCGCTTTGTCAGCCGTTGAGACACCAGTGGCGCCTTGCTCGACTTCGACTTGGGCGTCAGTCGCGGTACCGGCCTCAGCCGTTGTTGCTTCTTTATCAGCACAAGCGCCTAGCGTTAAAGTTGCAGCGGCTAGCGTGGCATACAACCATTTTTTACCCTTGTCATTCTTGTCATTAATGATAGCCATTGTCCTTCTCCATGCTCGTTAATCGATAAATTGATAGTCAACAATTTGTAGACTTAGTCGTTACTATACTGACCATCGACACTGGCGTCCTTAGTAATTGCAGCGCAGTTCTGTTAAAAACACGTAATTATCAATTCGTTTTGTAATGACACTCATATCGTTTTATTTTAGGTTAGCAATTACAACCATTTCACTATGAAAAACCTCTATAAGCGCTTTGTAAAGCGGGTTCTGTTCACAAATTCAACTTTACTATCGACCTAATCTGCTCTATGTTAAATGACATAGCGCCATAATCGCGCTCAGAACCATTTTTTGTAGACTATTGATGATATTTGGCAGTTTTTCTGCCTTTTTAGGTATTTTTGCAGCTACTTTAGTTATTTTTGTTACTTTTAATCAGTTAATAGAAATAATGATTTAATAAAACTGATCATTTGATCAAAGCAATGATTTGATAGAAGTAACTCTTTGATAAAAATTGAGTGTCTATCATTACTTAGTCTACGAATCGTTAAATTAGAAATATAAGGAAAAAGATTTATGAGTCAATCGAACACCACAGACGTTACCGCCTATATGCAATCTGTTGGCAAACAAGCGCGCGCCGCATCACGTGCTTTAGCTGCGGCCAATACGGGTGACAAAAATGCTGCTTTGATGTCGATTTATGACGTCCTGATGAATGCCAAACAGGATATTTTGTCTGCCAATAAAATCGATATGGACAATGGTCAAAAAAACAACTTAGACGCCGCCTTGCTTGACCGTCTAGAGCTAAACGATGCGCGCTTCGACGGTATGCTACAAGGTTTAAAAGACGTATCGGCGCTACCTGATCCTATCGGCGAAGTCACTGACATGACTTACCAGCCATCAGGGATTCATTTGGGCAAAATGCGTGTACCACTCGGCGTGGTCGGTATGATTTATGAGTCGCGTCCTAACGTCACATTGGAAGCCGCCTCTCTTGCTCTAAAGTCGGGCAATGCGATTATATTGCGCGGTGGTTCTGAAGCATTCGAATCCAACCAAGCAATCGCCAAATGTATCTTAGAAGGTCTAAAAAAAGTCGGACTGTCTGAGCACAGTGTGCAAGTACTACAAACGACCGATCGCGCTGCTGTCGGCGAGCTGATTACGATGACAGAATATGTCGATGTAATCGTGCCACGCGGCGGTAAGGGTTTGATTGAGCGTATTAGCCGCGATGCCAAAGTTCCTGTGATTAAGCATCTAGATGGTAACTGCCATACCTTTATTGACAGTGATGCCGATCCTGAGATTGCTATCAAAGTCAGCGTCAATGCCAAAACCCATCGCTATGGTACTTGCAATACCATGGAGACCCTCTTGGTCGATGAATCAGTCGCGGGTGAGCTATTACCAAAAATCGCTGAAGCTATTATTCAAGCCGATGATGCCATGCAACTACGCCTCGATGATAAGTCGCAAGCCATCTTAAATGACAACGCTAAGCTTGCTGGTCATTTATCTGCCGCAACTGCTGAGGATTGGGATACCGAATACCTTGCGCCTATCTTAGCGATCAAAGTATTATCAGGCATTAATGAGGCCATCGAACACATCAATACTCACGGCAGTCATCATACCGACGTCATCATTACGGATAATTACACCAAGTCGCAGCGTTTTATCCGCGAAGTAGACTCAGCCAGCGTGATGATTAACGCCTCTAGCCGCTTTGCTGATGGTTTTGAATATGGTCTGGGTGCAGAGATTGGCATCTCAACCGACAAAATTCATGCGCGTGGTCCTGTTGGACTAGAAGGTTTGACCTCACAAAAATGGATCGTTTATGGTCATGGTGAGACACGCACCTAATTTATTGCGCTCCGCCCTATCATCTACCGTCTAAATTAACGTATAATCCAAAAAAAACGTCAGCTTAATTGCTGGCGTTTTTTATGAGTTATAAAAACAGGAAGCTTAGAGGACGACATACTGATGCAAAGTGGCAAAATCAAGCACTGGAACCAAGATAAAGGCTATGGATTTATCGATGTGGACAATCAAAACGAAGACGTGTTTTTTCATGTGAGTACAGTGCGCTTGTCACAGCCCATCAGCGAAGGCCAACGTGTCTATTTTCATAGTCAGCGTAATGACAAAAACCAATTGCGCGCCACTGAAGTCACTTCCAACGACTTGAGTATTTTAGAAACCTCAGACATCACACCTGCTGCCCGCTCCTCCAATAATACTGAACGAGACCGCCAGCAGCATAAACGCCACACGACTCAAAATAATAATGTTAAAAAGAGTCGTGGTCATCAAAAGAAAAAAAGCCCGCTCTCGACTTTATTTAGTTTGATTGCGATCATAGCGGTAGCGGTTTATTTCTTTGCCGATCTAAAATCCACCCTTCTTGCTGACAATGCTCAGTCGACGCCCATATCACAGACTTCCTCTATAGCAGCGGGTCAAGCACAGACGTCAGCCATTACTGGTGATGCACAGATTGACACTACCATTGCGCTGATAAAGCAAGGCGGGCCGTTTCCCTATCCAAATAAAGATGGCACGACGTTCTATAATCGCGAAGGCCTACTACCTGCTCAGTCGCAAGGCTACTATCACGAATATACCGTCCCTACCCCTGGCGTTTCTCATCGCGGGGCGCGGCGCATTGTCACCGGTGGCAACCCGCCGACCATTTATTATTTGACGGTGGACCATTATGATAGCTTTAGCAAACTGGAGGTGAATTAAGATGAGTGACGCCATTTATTATATTGACTCAGCCAACAGCGAGCTTAACGACATCGCTTTTGTTCCTGCACACGCTATCGACATTCCACTCGATGAGGTGCTTGATAAGCGCGCACTTTTAGTCAGTTTGGCTAAAGCCTGTGATTTTCCTAGCTACTTTTCGCATAACTGGGACAGTGCATGGGACTGCTTAACCGATAGCGAGGTCACGCAGTTAAAGCTTGATTTAACAAGGGTAAAAAACATAAATACTGAAGACTTTACTATATTTAAAAGTATCATCGAAGATGCGTATAGAGATTTTGGTAAGCCGCAGTTATGGATTGTGGTATCGAGTAAAGATAAATAATTTGGGGTGTGTCATCGATGACATGCTTTAGTGCCTTATTGAAAAAACCTAAATGTAAGACAGCACTGATTCTGTCCTACATTCAGGTTAATTTATATTTGTAAAAAGGATCAACTCATGGAAATTACTTTAAATGGATATTACACGCTGATCTTGGCAACGTTCGTGCTATTACTCGGACGTTTTTTGATTAAAAAAATCAAGGTATTAGAGGATTTTAATATTCCAGAGCCTGTCGTGGGTGGCTTGGTCGCCGCGATGATTGTTTACGCGCTTAACTTAATTTGGGGCTACAGTTTCAACTTTCATCAAGGTCTGCAAACAGCGACTATGCTGATGTTTTTTGCCTCTATTGGTCTCAGTGCCGATTTTGGACGACTAAAAGCCGGTGGTTCGCCATTATTTATTTTCACGGTTGTGGTCTCGGTGTTTATCATTTTGCAGGACGTCGTTGGCGTCGCGATGGCGAGCGCACTGGGACTCGATCCTTTGCTTGGACTGGTGACTGGTTCTATCGCGCTCACTGGTGGGCACGGTACGGCAGGGGCTTGGGGCGTGGTATTAGAAGAAGAGTATGGCGTGGTCGGTGCGACGACACTTGGTATCGCTGTTGCCACTTATGGCTTGGTGGCCGGTGGTCTCATTGGTGGACCTGTCGCTCGTCGCTTGATTCAACGTCTTGGTCTAAAACCGACTCCGGCTAATCCAAACCCAAGCGATGTCGAAAAACTGGCTGGCGAACAGTCGTTATACAGCACCAAACATACCGAAGATGGGGATCATAGACAGGAAGAGATGTTTGAAAAACCTGATAACATCCGCCTTATTACCGCCTCATCTACGATTGAATCATTAGCACTGTTTGCGGCGGCCTTAGCTTTCGCCGACATAATGACCATCGTCGCAGAAGGCACTTGGTTCCAACTGCCAACGTTCGTATGGGCGCTAGCGGCTGGGGTAATTATTCGTAACTCGTTAACTATCGTCTTCAACTTTGATATGTTTGACCGTGCTATCGATGTCATTGGTAATGCGTCCTTGAGTCTATTCTTGGCGATGGCGCTGTTATCATTGAAGCTCTGGCAGTTGACTGACTTAGCGGGCCCTGTGCTGATTATTTTGCTGGTGCAAACCTTGATTATGATTATCTATGTTTACTTTATTACCTTTAGAGTCATGGGTAAGGACTACGATGCGGCCGTGCTGTCAGCGGGTCATTGTGGTTTTGGTATGGGCGCAACCCCGACGGCGATTGCCAATATGCAGGCGGTAACGGATCGCTACTTGGCCTCGCCTAAAGCGTTCTTAATTGTGCCGATGGTTGGTGCTTTCTTCGTTGATATCGTCAACGCGACGATCTTGCAGATATTTACCAAGTTGCCGTTTATGTAATTTTATAAGCAATAAAGTCGAATTAACCTGAATAAGGCTGGGCTACGCTATCGTAGCCCAGCCTTTTTATTGGTTATTCAGGCTTCCTTAGATCTAGTTTTACCTTCACTGAAGTAATATTTTTGTTAACACTCAAAGCTTATAGGATATACTGATAACAGAGCATTGAATCTAAACAAAGTTTTATAGAAATCTGGAAAAAACATGGAAAAAGAAATTACATCAATTGGCAGCTTAATTGAAAACTTAAACCAAGATATTGGTGATTACGATGAAGATGTATGGTTTAGAGGTGAGGCTTGCTTTGATTGGAAGTTACTACCTGGAATATTTCGTAGCAGTAAGAAAATAAGCGAAGAAATACTACTAACTAGGTTTAAACAATCCGCATCAATGCTTATAGATACGAGTCCTAAGAGCGATTTTGATTGGATGTTTTTAATGCAGCATTACGGAGTGCAGACTAGATTGCTAGATTGGTCTGAAAGTGCTTTAGCTTCTCTATATTTCGCAATATCTGAAGAAGACCACTTACTCAGTGATGGTACTCTTTGGATGCTTAAGCCCATCGAGTTAAATAAACTTGCAAATATTGAGGATGAAAATAAGTATTATATTCCATCTTTTGATGATGTTCATCTTACAAACTATGGAATCCAAAGCTTAAGAAACTCTCGTATACAGATGAATCCTATTGCGACAATAGCTACTAGAAATAATGCTAGAATTCAAGCTCAACAAGGCGTTTTCACTATTCATCATTTAAAAGATAAGCCACTTGAAGATTACTGCGACATTAACCAACAAATTTTCAAATATAAGATACCTAAAGAGAGTAAGTTGAGATTAAAAAAAGAGTTAGAGCTATTAAGCTTTAATAGATTTTCTCTTTTCCCAGAGCTTTCTAGTATTGGACTATTACTTAAGGATAAGATGAAATGAGTTATATTGAAACAAGCCCTCTGCAAAACACTACAATTTTAAGAGTTTTTTCTGAAAAAGATGAGATTGAAATATCACCAGAGTATCAAAGAAACGGAAGCGTTTGGACTCTCGAGAAGAAAAAGCTTTTGATTGACTCGATTCTTAATGATTACGATATACCTAAAATATATTTTCATAAATTCACTAGAGAAGAAAAAAAAGAAACAGGGAAACAATACTCTATTATTGATGGTAGACAGCGGTTAGAAACTATTTGGTGGTTTATGGATAATGGTTTTCCATTATCTGATGACTTTGAGTATCAAGATGATGAAAGTCTAAAATTAGCTGGAATGACCTATCAAGATATAGCGCAAAAACATCCAAAAATAAAAATAAAATTTGATTCTTTCGTTCTACCTATAATAGGTGTTAGCTCTGATGATATTGACTTAATTGAAGATATGTTTTCTAGACTTAATGAAGCTGTGCCCTTGAATTCTGCTGAAAAAAGAAATGCGTTTGGGGGAGCTATGGTATCGGCCATTCGTGAAATCTCACAACATCCATTATTTATTAAAAAGGTTAAATTCAGAAATTCACGGTATCAACACATGGAAGTCTCTGCAAGATTTCTACTTGTTGAAACTTCAAGTCATGAACACAATAAATTAATTGATACTAAAAAAGTATATCTAGATAGTATGGTCAAAAACTATAAAGAAAGATATGATGAGGTTTCTTGTTTCCAAGCTAACGTAACAAGTGTCTTAGAAAATATGAACACTGTTTTTTCTGATAAAGATGACTTGCTGAGAACTCAAGGTATTATGGTTGTTTATTACTTACTGTTTAAAAAATCCATTCAATTAGGTAAAGACATTCGAAGAGTTGAACTCTATGAGTTTGATAAATCAGTCAAAGATAATAGAAAGCTTGCAGAAATAAAATATGAAGATGCTGACTATGATTTACTTGAATATGACAGGCTTTCTCAGCATGGTACCAATGATGTTTCAAACATTAGAGAAAGGTTGAGAATACTCTCCGAATATCTCAATCTTGATTAACAAAAAAACCGCCTAGCAAAAGCTAAGCGGTTTCTATTTTAACCAACGTTTAACACTGCTCAAACAAAAATTACTGATTTTTTTCGTAAACTGGCAATTCTTTACAGATCGCTTCTACTTTACCGCGTACTTCAGTAGCGACGGCTTCATCACCGCGGCTATCTAACACATCACAAATCCAACCTGCCAAATCACTTGCTTGCGCTTCGTTGAAGCCACGAGTGGTAATCGCTGGCGTACCGATACGGATACCAGACGTCACGAACGGTGATTTTGGATCGTTTGGTACGGCGTTTTTATTCACCGTAATATGTGCATCACCAAGCCATTTGTCTGCTTCTTTACCGGTCATTTCTTGCTTGACTAGGCTGATAAGCATTAGATGGTTTTCAGTACCACCAGAGATAATTTCATAACCGCGCTCTTGGATAACTTTTGCCATTGCTTGGGCGTTTTTGACCACTTGCTGCTGATAGGTTTTAAAGTTATCTTCTAACGCTTCTTTAAAGCAAACCGCTTTTGCCGCGATAACGTGCATCAACGGGCCGCCTTGGTTGCCTGGGAATACGGCAGAGTTAAGCTTTTTGGCAAGTACTTCATCACGAGCCAAGATCATACCTGAACGCGGGCCACGTAGGGTTTTGTGCGTCGTAGTTGTCACGACATCAGCGAACGGTACTGGACTCGGATAAACGCCACCAGCGATAAGACCAGCCACGTGTGCCATGTCTACGAGTAAATAAGCGCCGACTTCGTCCGCGATTTCACGGAAACGCGCCCAATCGACCACTTGTGAATACGCTGAAAAACCAGCAATAATCATCTTTGGCTTATGCTCTTTTGCCAAACGCTCAACTTCGTCATAATCGATAAGGCCAGTGCCTTCGACCAAGCCATACTGTACGGCGTTGTAGTTCAGACCTGAGAAGTTAATGTGCGCGCCGTGCGTCAAGTGACCACCTGCGTCTAGGCTCATGCCAAGCACGGTGTCATTGGCGTCTAATAATGCTAAGAAAACAGCCGAGTTTGCTTGGCTACCAGAATGCGGCTGGACGTTGACGTATTCTGCGCCAAACAATTCTTTTGCACGGTCGATGGCCAATTGCTCAACCACATCGACGTGCTCGCAACCACCGTAATAACGCTTACCAGGATAGCCTTCAGCGTATTTGTTGGTCAGGTCAGTGCCTTGTGCTTCCATCACTGCTTGCGAGCAATAGTTTTCTGAAGCGATAAGCTCGATGTGATTTTCTTGACGAACGCTTTCTGCGGCCATGGCTTCAGCAAGTACTGGATCAAACTCTTTGATAGAAATATCTTTAAACATAGTGATGTCCTAGGTAGTGGCTATCGTTAATGGTAGTGTTTATGAAAAAGAAGCGAGTAGTAAAAGGAGGTAAAATAGGCAAGCAAAGGCAATTGGCCTTGTTATTAACTTGTCCATTATAGGCAATAAATTCGACATATAAATGCATCGATATCATCGCTAAAGATTAAGTGTAACATGAAAATTTGTACTGCGAGCGCAAAAAAACCTCACAGCAAGCTGAGCAATTTAAATGACGATATCACGCAGATAAATAGCCAATAAAATAAAGTATTTACTGGCGGCTCACCCATACGGTTAAAACAATATTTTTATTAATATCCTAACTTATATAGTAACGCGCGCTCATTTTAAAAATGAAGCTAAAAACGTTTCGCTAATCAGTAGCGTGCGCCCATACCAATCATAACGTGTTTGTCGTTGCCAGCCTGCGCCCGTGTGTTGGATAAAGCGCTGATTGGGCAAGGTGCGACTGCGCTTAAACAACACATATCCGATGGGCGTACCTTTTAACTGTTGCAGACGACGGGCGCGCCCTTTGAGACTGGGTAACGGAAAAATACTCTGTGCCTCGACCCATGGTTGCTCATCATTACCATATAGCTGCGCCTCGCGTACCCACGCCAGCATCGGACGATTTAGCATAGCGCCTCGTACACCCAACTGTCGTTTTTGTGCCAATGACAATGAGCGATAACCTTCAAAGCTACGCTCGACACGTAGCGGCTGACCCGCTTTTACCTCAAGCATCGCAGTCAGAGAACCTTCAGCATTGAGCCATGGCAAGAGCTCAGTAGGAGCTGATAAGTGGGTAGGACAAGACAATTGATTGTTAGACATAATTAACAGCTAATGTTGGACATATAGATAGAGGAAGGTTGCAAATTCGCTATTACTGGGCACGTTAAGCCAATCACTTATTAATATCACTTATTGGCATCAAACTGAGGCATATTATCGGCATTAAATGGTAGTGCGTCAAAGGCTTGCTGACGATACTGCGCCATATATAGTCGGTCTTTGCGACAGAAATCTGCAATCGCTGGCACAAAACGTGGGTCATAGATACGGTGCAGCGAGTGCGTCGTCGTTGGAATAAAACCACGCACCAGTTTATGCTCCCCTTGCGTACCTGGGTCAAAATACGTCAGACCTTGCTCGATAGCAAACTCAAGCCCTTGATAATAACAAAGCTCAAAGTGCAAGCTATCATACTCACCGAGCGCGCCCCAATAGCGGCCGTACAAGGTAGCATTATCATCAACATTGTCGCTGTCCGCTTTATCGTATAAGAATAAGCTACTCGCGATGATTTCACCATCGGCATCCATGGCTTGCGCCAACATGATGTGCTCAGGCATGCTGTCGGCTAGCGCCATAAAAAAATCAAGGGTCAAATATGGCTTTTGCCCACGTACTGCATAAGTCATCACATAACAATGATAGAACGCTTGCCAGTCTTCATCCGTGATGTTGTTACCACACTTACGCTGACAGCTAATGCCTTGCTCGCTGACCTTGCGACGCTCAGCCCGAATAGTCTTGCGTTTTTTAGCTTTTAATGTCGCCAAGAATCCTTCAAAATCCATAAATAGCTGGCTGTCTTGGCTAAGGTTTTTATTTTGCCATAAAAACTGACAACCTTGACGCTCAAGTATCGGCATTTCAATGATAGTGGTAGTAGGCATAGCGATAGGCGAGCCAATAGGTTTGCTCGCTAAGTCATTCTTTTGGGCGGCGAGCGCCTTTTCTATATCAATCTTAGTCGGCATAGAGTTGATAGCAAGCGAGGACAGCTCATCTGTGACAAACAATCCATGCCAGCCCGACGCGCCTACTTGCTGGGCGACATCATCAACGCCAGCAATCGCCGTCTTTATAATGTCTGCAGTTAAGCTCTCGCCTTCTGCTAACCACAAGCGCTGTCCGGTAATCGGGGTGTAAGGGACACTTGTCACCAGACGTGGGTAATAATCGAGACCGTATTGAGCATAAGCTTGTGCCCACGAATGGTCAAATACAAACTCACCTTGATGATGACCTTTTATGAACACGGGCATGACGGCTACCGGATGCGTTATGTCTGCCAGTGCTGCCTCTCTCAACTTAGCCGATTCTGCTACGGCATCATTCTGAGTACCCTCTACCCGATGTACCAAGATATAAATAGGTAGCCAGCCTGCTCGCTCACCAATTGCGCCAGTATCACTAAGCGCTTGCCAAAAATCAAATGACATAAAAGGAGTATCTGGCGCTTGCCACTGTGCTTGGCTCTGCCAACTGGTATCACTGAGTAGCGCATATTGTAAAGTCATAGTACCCACACTGTTTTTTCTTAAGGGTTTAGCCTACCAAATATCAGCGCTTTTGCTGTCACAATTTGCAAAAATAGCCATATTTCTTGAAAATTACGTAGCACGCCTTAATATCAAAATAGCATAAAAAAAGCCAGCCACACGAATGTAGATGACTTTACGAAACTAGCCGTACTATTTTTAATTGAGCGCTTTCAGCTAATGAGCACACTATTTTTATAAATGATAGGGTGAACGATATATCTATTAATTGCTATTACCTGATGACTCAAAAAACAGGGTTTAAAGAACGGTAATTGTATAGAAAAGATGATATCAACGCTCATGACTGGTAGAATAAGGCTATTATTAGCTTAATATAATTTGTATACATGAGATATGAATAAAAATAGTACAATTGGTTCATTATGCGAGATTGACATCGCCTTGGATCTATAGTGGGTCAACTATAATCTGCTGTTAGTCAGCCAGTTTTGTGTAGAGAATCACAATACTGTCTCAACGTACTATTTTTAGTTTTGATTCACCACAGTTAGCGACAGAAATTTTTAAGTTGCCTTGAGGCTCTCCAAAAGATTACTCATGTTACATTTGCTCCAAGCATGGCCCACTATCGCAGAGAGTCTCTATAGAAGCACCCATTGATTTAAGCATTAATATTAACTACAGCCTAAAGGGATACACTACTATAATGTCAAAAATTATTTATACAAAAACTGATGAAGCCCCAGCGCTAGCAACCTTGTCCTTCTTACCTATTGTCAAAGCCTTTACCCAAACCGCAGGGGTTGAGGTGGAAACCACTGATATCTCTGTTGCCGCGCGTGTGTTGGCTGAATTTCCAGAGTATTTAAGTGAAGAGCAGCGCGTTCCTAATAATCTAGCTGAGCTTGGTCGATTGACGCAAGATCCTGACACCAACATTATCAAACTGCCAAATATCAGTGCTTCTGTTCAGCAGCTAAAAGCCTGTATCAAAGAACTACAAAGCAAAGGCTTTGCTATCCCTGACTTTCCAGAAGATCCAAAAACCGACGAAGAACAAGAAATTCGTCAGCGCTATGGTAAAAGTCTAGGCAGTTCGGTCAACCCTGTACTGCGCGAAGGCAACTCAGATCGCCGTGCGCCGAAAGCCGTTAAGAACTTTGCGCGCAAGCATCCGCATTCTATGGGCGAGTGGAAGCAATGGTCAAGTACCCACGTATCACACATGCACAGCGGTGATTTTTATGATGGCGAACAGTCGATAACTTTAGATAAAGCCCGTAACGTGCGTATGGAGCTGTTACTTGAGGATGGTACAACGAAAGTATTGAAGCCAAAAATTGCGTTGCTTGATAAAGAAGTCATTGACCTGATGGTCATGAGCAAAAAATCGCTACTAGAGTTTTATGAGCAAGAAATGGAAGACTGCCGCGAAGCTGGTATCTTGTTTTCACTGCACGTAAAAGCCACTATGATGAAGGTTTCGCACCCTATCGTGTTTGGACATGCGGTTAGAATTTATTATAAAGATGCATTTGACAAGCACGGTGCTTTTTTTGATGAATTAGGCATTAACGTCAACAATGGTATGGCTGATCTATACGACAAAATCTCTACTCTGCCATCCTCTAAACGTGAAGAGATCGAGCAAGACTTGCATGCCTGCCAAGAGCATCGCCCACGTCTAGCGATGGTTGACTCTTCAAAAGGTATCACCAACTTCCATTCGCCAAGTGACATTATTGTCGATGCGTCAATGCCTGCGATGATTCGTAACGGTGGTAAAATGTGGGGCGCTGATGGCAAACTATATGATTGTAAAGCCGTCATGCCAGAGTCTACCTTCGCCCGTATTTATCAAGAAATGATCAACTTCTGCAAATGGCATGGTAACTTTGATCCAACCACCATGGGTACGGTTCCTAACGTAGGCCTCATGGCACAAAAAGCAGAAGAATATGGCTCACATGACAAAACCTTTGAGTCTAGCGCTACCGGTATCGCCCGTATTGTAGATATTGATACCGATGAAGTATTGCTTGAAAAAGATGTAGAAAAAGGCGATATCTGGCGCATGTGTCAAGTCAAAGATGAGCCTATCCAAGATTGGGTGAAACTTGCCGTTCGCCGTGCGCGTGAGTCAGATACTCCCGTCATCTTTTGGTTAGACCCGTACCGTCCGCACGAGAACGAGCTAATCAAAAAAGTTAACATGTATTTGAAAGACCATGATACTGACGGTCTGCACATTGAAATCATGTCACAGGTGCGCGCCATGCGTTATACCTTAGAGCGCGTCGCTCGCGGTCTGGATACTATCTCTGCCACAGGTAATATTCTACGAGATTATCTCACTGACTTATTCCCAATTCTCGAGTTAGGAACCAGTGCTAAGATGCTATCAGTCGTACCATTAATGAAAGGCGGCGGTTTGTTCGAAACTGGCGCTGGTGGTTCTGCACCCAAGCACGTTGAGCAGCTGGTAGAAGAAAACCATTTACGTTGGGATTCATTGGGTGAATTTTTAGCCTTGACGGAGTCATTGGAGCATTTGGCCAAAAACGATAACAATGCTAAAGCGCAAATCTTAGCAGATACGCTCGATAGAGCCACTGAAACGTTGCTGCTAAATGACAAATCACCGTCACGTAAAACCGGTGAGTTAGATAACCGTGGTAGCCATTTCTATCTGGCGATGTACTGGGCTCAGGAGCTGGCCGCACAAGACCAAGATGCAGATCTTAAAGCGCAATTCGCCCCGCTAGCGCAAAAGCTTGAAAGCAATGAAGACGCCATTATTAAACAGTTTAATGATGCTCAAGGCAAAGCGGTAGACATCAAAGGCTACTACTTCGCAGATGAAGCATTGGCTGAAAAAGTCATGCGTCCAAGCACCTTATTCAATGAAGCGTTGGCATCGTTGTAATAGATTTAACTGGCTAGCCTTAAGTAACGTTACTTTTGCAGCTAGCGTCAGTTAAAAACAATAAAACACCCCGCAGCTCGATAGAGTTGTGGGGTGTTTTTTATTGTCTGTAGATAAAAAGGTAATAGTGCTTATATAGGGTCTGTGCAGACAGAGGCGACAAAAAATTGATATCAGCAGTATCGTAGCGATTCTAAAATTCCTTGACCATAGTTATAACATCAGCATAAAAAAATCACCATAAAAAAATCACCATAAAAAAGCCACCTACATGATTGTAAATGGCTTTTTCAACAGCTTATATTAAATTGCTTTTAGCTCATCATAAAGCGATGACTAGGCATCCATGTGCTTAATGATTGCTTTACCAAACTCAGAAGTGCTGAGCAAAATAGCATCAGGCATCAAACGCTCAAAGTCATAAGTGACCGTTTTATTAGCAATAGCGCCTTGAATACCATTGATAATGAGGTCAGCGGCTTCTGTCCAGCCCATGTCACGTAACATCATCTCAGCCGATAGAATCAACGAGCCGGGGTTTACTTTGTTCTGACCAGTATATTTAGGCGCAGTACCATGAGTCGCTTCATAGACAGCGATTGCGCCGCCTTTGTTGGCACCCGGTGCAATACCGATACCGCCCACTTCAGCCGCTAGGGCATCAGAGATGTAATCACCGTTTAGGTTAAGCGTGGCGACGACAGAATAATCGGCAGGACGCATCAGAATTTGCTGCAAAAAGGCATCAGCAATGACGTCTTTGATAATGATGTCATTACCCGTTTTTGGGTTTTTCATCGTCATCCAAGGGCCACCATCTAACAACTCTGCATCGAAGCGCTCTGCGGCTAATTCATAGCCCCAGTCTTTAAACGCGCCTTCGGTGAACTTCATGATATTGCCTTTGTGCACTAAAGTCACACTCGGCAAATCGTTATCGATAGCGTGTTGAATGGCTTTACGCACTAGACGCTGCGAGCCTTCTTTGGATACAGGTTTGATGCCAATGCCGCAGTCATCGTCGAAACGAATCTTCGTCACGCCCATCTCTTCTTTTAAGAACTTGATGATTTTCTTAGCGTCATCACTGCCCGCTTTCCACTCGATACCGGCATAGATATCTTCTGAGTTTTCGCGGAATATCACCATATCCGTCAGCTCAGGATGCTGCACGGGGCTTGGCACGCCTTCAAACCAGCGAACGGGACGTTGGCATACATAGAGGTCAAGCTCTTGACGCACAGCGACGTTTAATGAGCGGAAGCCGCCGCCTACTGGCGTGGTTAATGGCCCTTTGATACTGATCACGTAATCTTTTAAGATCTCTAGCGTTTCGCTTGGCAGGTAGTCACCATCATAGATTTTGGCCGCTTTTTCGCCCAAATACGCTTCCATCCAAATGATGGACTTTTTGCCATGGTAAGCTTTATCAACTGCAGCATCAACCACCTTGACCATGACCGGAGTGATATCTACCCCAATTCCATCGCCTTCAATGAAGGGAATAATGGGATGATTGGGGACATTCAACGATAAATCAGCGTTGACGGTTACTTTTTCGCCGTCTCTAGGTACGATAACCTTATCATATGACATGGATAAAACTCCTTGGTTGTATGTTGGATGTCGCAAGTTTCATTGGTACTCTAGGCGCTCCATTATGCTTGCGCTACTTTATTATGGCTATGCGTGGTTATAGTTATACGTAATTCACGTCTTTAGCTAAGCGAGAAAAAATCAATTACTTACGATCTTATATTTACGGTTCTTAAATGTGGGCATTTTGCAAATCCATTCTGAACTCACATTATGGCACTCAATGCTTTAACATAAAAAATTGAAAAAAATTTTAATAATAGCCATAGGCAGCAATGAAAAGAAAAGCCAGTTAACAATAACATCAGCAAAAAAATTATGAAAATAAGTAAAATAACAAAAATACTTTATATAAACTTAATAATTATTGATAATTTACAAGCCTAGGTAACTGTAAAAATCTGATGTGCTATCCTAATCATTGTACTAAGATAAAGGGCTGCGTAACAATTTTTCTAGCGCATAACTCATGTGCAAGTATCAATATTATAAATACCACTATTATAACATGGTTTTACTGTAGACATAAAAGCGCACCTTCATAGGCTATGGCTGATAAGTTAATACATTATTTGTTGTGTGTTCTTTTTTGATTACAATAGCGTTAATTAAGTTATCAGCCGCTTCATAATCGGTCTAATTCTTACCTTTCATGCTTTATCAATATCTTTATTTAGGAAATGCTATTTTATGTCGACCACCAGTCTCATTCTGTTTAATAAGCCTTACGGTGTGCAAAGTCAGTTCCGTGATGACAGCAACAACGACCACACCACCCTATCGGAATATTTCACGGATAAGTCTTTGCGCGTTGCTGGCAGATTAGATGCGACATCTGAAGGGTTACTGATTTTGACGAGTGATGGCAGGGTTAATAAAGCTATTACTCATCCACCAAAAGCCAATGCTGGACGTAAACAAGGTAAGACTTATTTAGTACAAGTTGAAGGTACTCCTACTGCCGAGCAACGTGATAAGCTTCGACAAGGCGTGATTCTTAAAGATGGTAAAACTCTGCCTGCCGACATCAAACAGCTTAGTGAAGAGGATTTACCGATGCCACTTTGGCAACGTGACCCGCCTATTCGTGAGCGTAAAAGCATACCCACATCATGGTTGATGCTGACGATTTATGAGGGTAAGAATCGTCAAGTCAGACGCATGACGGCGCATGTTGGCTTGCCTTGTCTGCGTCTTATTCGTTGGTCAGTGGCAGGCTTTGAATTGGGAGAACTGGCAGTTGGTGAGTTTGTGCGTATCCATTTAGACAGTGCAAAACTGCGAGAATTGGGTGTTCATAATTAATCGAACCTAACATCATGTTGATGTCGGTATTATGAGGGTCTGTTGAACATTCAAATGTGGTACTGGCAGCGTCTATTTTTTAGACAATACGCAGTGAAATTTTTGACGACTAGTCGTTCTAGGTTAGACAATTTCGCCATGTATTGGCAAAAAATAGCCCTGCCCTGAAAGGCTGATACTAAAATCACCCCAAACATTGTTGTAAACCTAGCTAAGGTCTCGACATTATCGTCGGTTTACGCCTGATTTGATAAAAGGTTTGATGCGATTTTAGCGATCAGCAGTCCTAATATTTGAATGTTCAACAGACCCTAACATTAATTATCACTTTTATGAATAATATCTACCAACTATCACGTGTTCGAGTATAGATAGCAACAACAGATAATATAAATAAGATAAATAAGATAATGGATAAATCGACACACGTATCTGCTTGAGAGAGCTCAGTCATGAAATCGAGCAAATATATTACGACCTGTTAAACATAGCGTCTCGAACTGGTAAGGTTTATCTGCTAAGATTCAGCACTTCACTGCCTTAGTGCCATATTAGTGGCGTACTTTGACTTTGCCTCTATTTATTGTTCCTCTTGTCTCTTTTAAGGATATGTCATGATTCCTTCGCGTCGTTTCGCCTTGTTCGCCACCAGCATTGCTGCGGCACTTATACTGAGCGCTTGTCAGCCAGCAACCGAGAACGATGAGGGGATGCCTACAGAAAAAGTGGCGACACCATCGACTGAGATGCCTGCGAATCATGAAGGCATGGACATGGATGCTCACGCAGGTCACGATATGACAGGTGGCGATGCAATGGCGGATGAGATGCAAATGACGGATATCCTCCAAGACTACACCAAGTCAATGACGAGAATGCATGATGAGATGATGATCGGCATGGTCTATAACGATGCTGATACTGCCTTTGCGAAAGGTATGCTGGGACATCATCGCGGCGCCCTAGACATGGCAAAAATCGAGCTAAAGTATGGTACTGACGCCGCCATGCGAGAGCTGGCGCAAGAAATCATAACGGCGCAGCAAGCTGAAATAGACATTATGAATAAATGGCTCGCTGGCCATCCCGATGCAGCTAAACCCAAGCCTAATACTCAAGCGATGCAGCAAGCTTATGCCAAGAGCATGGATGCAATGCATGATGACATGATGCTAGGTATCGCTGACCCTGTCCCTGATATGGCGTTTGCACGAGGTATGTTGCCCCATCACATGGGCGCTGTAGACATGGCAAAAATACAGCTCAAGTACGGTACTGATGCCGAGATGCGCAAATTGGCTCAAGATATCATCGATGCCCAGCAGTCTGAAATTGAACGCATGCAAAACTGGATTGCCGCTAACAAAACCGCCGAGGTTAATAACAACGCTGTTAGTAACGATACTGTTGGCAATGACGCTACTGTTAAAAATGAGGCATCCACTAAAGCGCCTGCTGAGCAACCTGCTATCTAAATTGAATATGGTTCAATCGGTACCGATAAATGTACAAGCTATCACATCAAACCCCTTCTAATCATAAATGCTTAGCAGGGGTTTTTGTTTTTACTCGGACATATTGAATCATAGCTACGGTTCAAAGTATGTTAAAACTGCTCTATTTACGCTTGTTGACGTGCCATGACATCAAGCCATACCTGCCAGCTTGGCTGTACGGTTGAATGGTCACTACTATCGTCTGATAATGACTCTGTCTTTGCTAAGTACAAGCTTACTTTGTGCGGAAAGGTTTTGTCGTCTATGCTCTGCTGTTTTGCACTATTAAGCACCGCTTTAGGTAGTACGCTGACGCACATCAACTCATCGCGACGAAACAGGTAACATTCAACCTCACGCTCTGCTTTAATAAGCGACGCTAATTGCTTGGTGTCTGCCTTGATACCGTCAATAGCGATGATGACATCATGCGCCGATATACCAGCGTTGGCAGCCACACTGTCACGCGTCACGCGATTGACCTTCAGTCCAGCTGGCGTCTCACTACAGCGCATACCCCAAGGCACATGCTTATCGGCAGTTTCTTTGCTATTAACATGTATTTTTATGCCGTTTGCCGTTAATAATGCTTCAATGGGTAATTCTTCCACCCCATTGACATAGCGGCGCTCAAACTCTTGCCAGTCAGTAAGCGCCATAAATTGCCCGACAACTTTGCCCATATCGGCACTGCTGATACCAATCCGTCGGTTGTCATTCTGCGTTGCTTGGTTATAAAAAGCCTTGACCACATCAAATAACCGATAACGACCGTTGCTCTTTTCGAGTAAAGTTAAATCTAAACAAAGCGCCACCAATGCGCCTTTATTGTAGTAACTGATCCCAGCATTACCTGTGTTTTCATCATTACGATATAATTTAATCCATGCATCAAAACTCGACTCAGCGACACTTTGATAGGCGCGTCCAGGGGTTTGATAGTAACGATTGATTTGTTCAGCCAGTAATTTGAGATAACTTGGTTTATCAATCACCCCTGACGCTTGCAACATAAAATCATCGATATAAGAGGTAAAACCTTCGAATACCCAAAGCAGCGGTGTAAAAGCTTCGCGGCGCAAATCTACATCCAACATGACATCGGGGCGTACGGTTTTGACCCACCACGCATGAAAGTACTCGTGGCTGCACAAGCCTAAAAAACGCTGATAATCGCTGCTGGGTACTTTGGGTTCGTCAATACTGGGCAAGTCGCGACGCGGGGTAATCAGGCTGGTCGAATTGATGTGCTCAAGACCTCCGTAGTCTTGCCCACTGGCAAACGTCATAAACGTATAGTCATTGAATGGTGCATCACCCAGCCAATCGAGATACGTCTGACAAATGTGGGTGACGTCTTGCTGTAACCTGCCCATATTGGCACTATGCTTACCCGACAGATAAAAACGGTGAGGTAGGGTCTGATGCGCATTATCTTGGACAATAAAGTCAAATTTGTCCTGTTCAGCGATTTCAAAAGGATAATCAATCAGCTCGTGATAGCTGTTTGCCTGTAGTGCAAAGCACTGCTGCCCATCAAGTCGTAAATGGGTAGATTCAAGACCACAAGCTAAGAGCACACGGCTTTCTTGTTTATCCGCAAAAAATGTGGCTGGCACTATCAAGCTTACTTGTATAGGCGTCTGCTCTTGCCCATCTACCGCTAGCGCTAAAGAAGTAAAGTTCCCATATAAGCGCTGCTGATCGACGTAGGCGGTGCGCACAGACAAGTCATAACAGTAGACTTCATAATGGACGTCTACGGTCTGCCGTGCTTTAACTTTTGGTAATTGCCAGGTATTTTTGTCTGTCTTTACCGCGCGCTGTATCTCAACGCTCTTATTATTGTCGTCAGTGATTTGGTAATGTACTGCGGTAATATTGCGGGCAAACTCGCGCATCAGATAGCTACCCGGTATCCATGCTGGCAACCACAGCTTTGGTGAGTCTACGTTTGCTGTAAAGGTAAGCGACACATCTACTAAGTGCTCATAAAAACGCTCAAAATCGAATCGATAACTGCTATCGGCTACGATTTCAGCATTCTCACTGATTGAAGTCGTACTTATTGACTTATTATTGGGAGTGTCGGTGTTAGAACTATTGATATCAGCTTTATTGGTAAATGAATTCATCGTCTTTCTCATCTTTATTTTTATCGTTATGGTAGAAGTCCTTAACCGAAAACGCAACGGGCAAACCAGAAAAAACAAGCACGCTACTCTGTAAATGATAGAAAACAACGTTTATTTTCATAAATTATGATATTAATTTGCATTTTTTATCACTTTTCCCTTGAAAGTTATGTGAGCCATCGCAATTAAAGATGCTAACTGCTAAAGTTACTTTAATAAACTGATGATAATTGACTAATGACGTGGCTATCTGGCTTGCCGATTGGCTTTTTTAGGTTTATTGCAACCGTATTTAATTTTTTACACAGATATATTTAGGATAACTTATGACTACTATCGCAAAAGACACTGCCGTCAAATTCAATTACACACTAAAAGACGACGAAGGCAACGTGCTTGACCAATCACCAGAAGGTCAGCCACTTGCTTATCTACATGGTCACAGCAACATCATCCCAGGCCTAGAAAAACAACTAGAAGGCAAATCTGCTGGCGAAACAGTAAACGCTGTCGTTGAGCCTGCTGATGGCTACGGCGAATACCAAGAACAAGCGGTACAGCATGTGCCACGCGATAACTTCCAAGGCGTTGATGACATCCAGCCTGGTATGCAATTCCAGTCAGAAGCCGGTGGCCAAGTAATGTTGGTGACGGTTACTGAAGTAAATGATGACGAAGTGGTCGTTGATGCCAACCATCCACTAGCTGGTAAGCGTTTGACATTTGATGTTGAAATTCAAGAAGTACGTGCAGCGACTGAAGACGAACTAAACCACGGCCATGTCCATGGCGCAGGCGGCGTTGAGCACTAATCTCTATTTGAGTATTAGAAAACATTTAAACGATAAGCGAGTACGATGAAGCTTGTCGTTTATCGTAAAAGGTCAGTAGATACGTCTACTGGCCTTTTTTTATGTTTTACGGCTTATCTATAAAAATACTTTATCCCAAACGTAACAAAGCCGCATAACGACGAGCGCTATGCGGCTTTTATCACCAACCATCCATGTTAACGCTACATGATACCTAATCCCGAGGCATCCTATAACTAGCAGGCATCCAGCCTTATTATCCCTAATTAGCAAACCATCTATCCCTGATGCGATCTTTAAGATACCAATCCCTAGTATCAATGAACTGTTTCGTTCAATCGTGCCGTACAGTTATAATCGCAGATTGACCCAAGGTTAGTAAGAGGTCGAAGCGTCAATCCATGTAAGCATATGCTTACATGGTTGTTTATATGACCGCTTTTATGGTTCGCTCATATACGGCTGCTATAGACTCTCTTCAGGGCTAACCGTTGCTTTTGAATCAGCGCTGAGCATAATATAAGCCGCTTCATTGATAAAAGCTTCGTCTTCAGGTAGCTCTGGACGCTCATTGGCTTTCATTTGACTACGCTCTTCAAACTTCGCATCCATCGCCGCCTGATAAGTGTTCCAGTTGGCATACGGACGCTCACCTGTAGCGATGAGGCGCTTATTCTCCGCTTCTAATGAACGCTTTTCGATTAGCTGCATTTTGGCACGGCGGCTATTGATATCGAGATTGACAGGCTTTTTCTCATCATCCATATCGCGAATGTCATTCAACGCAGATAAGTAAATAAACTGTGGATCCTTTTGCTGACGAATTGTAGACTGCTGGTTCAGCGTCGCTAACGTATCGCTAGTGAATTTACCTTCAGGCTTATAAGGCGCGGTTTTGATGGTATCCCAAGGCAGCGCTTTTTTCTGTGCCCGCTCGCCAAAGGTAGCATCGTCATAGATATTAACCAATTCGACATCGGGGACTACGCCTTTATTCTGCGTACTGCCGCCGGTGATACGATAGAATTTACGTTGGGTTAAGGTCGCTGAACCCAAGGCTAAATTGTCCAGCTGAATCTGGGCAGAGCCTTTGCCAGTTGTGGTACTGCCAACCACCAAACCACGGCCATAATCTTGAATGGCGGCAGCAAAAATCTCACTTGCAGAGGCAGACGCTAAGTTAGTAATGACCACCATCTTGCCGTCATAGAGTTGTTCGCCACCATCGTCGTCACGGTATACTTGGATGTTGCCGCGATTGTCACGGATTTGGACCAGTGGACCACTCTTAATAAAGAAGCCGAGCATTTTGGCCACTTCATCTAACGAGCCACCAGGGTTGTTGCGTAAATCAACCACGAGGCCATCGATGTTTTCTTTATTTAATTCTTTGAGCGCTTTTTCGGTATCGATACTGACACTGCGATAATCTTCACCGTTACGGCGCGCCTGATAGTTCAAATAAAAGCTTGGTATCTCAAGGACGCCAATACGCTTGGGTGTTTTATCGATATTCGGACGCTGTACTTCTACGACGCGCTGGGTAACGCCTGATTCTTCTTGCTGAATAATATCGCGCACCACAGTGACGGTACGGGCGCTGGCTTCTGGTGCGCTGGCCTGACGTAGCTTGAGCGTGACTGAAGTACCGCGCTTACCACGAATGAGACTGACGATTTCACGCGTCGACCAACCGACTACATCGGTCATGTTTTTGCCGTCTTTGGCGATACCAATAATCAAGTCATTGGGCTTAATCTGTCCCGTTTTTGCCGCTGGCCCACCATCTACCAAGGTCACGATGCGTGTATAGTCTGGGTTTTTACGATCTGGCCGGATAGAAACACCAATGCCTTCTAACTGTAGACTGGATTGAATCTGCAACTCTGTCGCTTGAATAGGTGCATAATAATTGCTGTGCGGATCATAAGTCAGCATCGCTGTGTTTAAGATAGTCTCCATGATTTCGTCATCTTTGAGACGCTTAAACTGCTCTTGTTGACGTGACAAACGATTGAGCAAAATCTCACTGGGCGTGCGCTCATCATTACGGATCAAATCCTGACCACGAGTGATGTCTGGATTATTTAAGAAAACTTGCTCTTTGGCTTTTTCATCTTCTTGACCCAAAGTAATACTCATCAGCTGAAACTTCAGCTGACGCGCCCAATAATCACGCTGTTCTTTTTTGGTCTTAAAATGGCTAAGCTTTTCGCGGTCAAGGACGATGGTCTCATCGCTGGTCAAATCCAGATCCGTCTTTAGCATTTTGCTTGCCATGGCAAAATATTCGTTCGAGCGTTTACGATAGCGCTCAAATACCTCTACCCCTGCAGACAAATCACCACGTTTGAGGCGATCACCGAACTCGGCGGCATATTTTTTCTTTAGCTCATCAACATCAGATTGCAAAAACAAGGTATGGTTTGGATCAAGGCTATCAATATACATAGACAGAATTTCGCTGCCTGTTTTGCTATCGAGAGACTGATTGAGATAATGGCTGCGATCCAGCAAGGCGGCGACCTGACGAGTGGTGACTTTTTGTTCAGGTGTCTGGACGAAACCTTCGGTGTTGGTATCTGCCACTGCGGTACCGTAGCTCTGAGTAAGAATAAGACCGGCGATGCCCACTGACGCTGCACTGAGTAACCACTGTGCTGGTTGTTTTTTCATCATATCTACCTAGTTATTTTAAGTTAAAAGTATTATTAATTTTCATCGAAAGAATTTGCTTGGTCATTCCCTATGCATCAAATTTAGTTATTCTCTTACAGCGCTGATTTTTCACAAACCATCTTTATGGCATTCACTTTATATTGCATTAACCTTGTTATGAATTTGACAACTGCCAAAAAAGATACTTTATATAGTCGATTCAATTTAAAAGTAGTACAAGGCAACCGAGTGTAGATGTATATGTGATACTTCAAGCGAGGTTAACGCTGTAATACTTTTATAGTGGAATGACTATAAGACTTCAGCATTGCTATTACGTAATGATATTTTTACTTAATGAAATGACTGCTTTATCATATTAATCGTTGAACAAAATACTGCCAACGTCTTGCAAAAAATCAATCAATACTAGCATGAGCATAAATGTGCAACTGTCTCAATCTGTATAAGCAATATTACACTTTACCTCGGTACATACCAAACTTTCTAGCATATTTATTAGCGATGGCTGCTGCTCGCTGCTTGACAGATATCGGTCATTCATTTCGGTCAATTTAACCAGTAGATTATGCGCAGCTCACAATAGCTGTCATAATATATCGATAATAGTGAGTGATTATTGCGCTTATTTACCCTGGTTGATGGTGCGCTGAGCTCATAATATAACACTGAATAGTCGATTCTATTTGCCTCTGTTACAAAGGAAATTGCGTGCAGTTAGGCAGACCGTACTGTACGCTGATTGATGCAATAATGGCTTTAGAATAGATGACTGATATAACATAATAAGGATCACGCGATGTATGGCATCTTAATGATTGATATTGATAGTACCGCACTGACTGCTGAAGATGTGAGTTTAATCAAACAAGCCCAAGTTGGTGGGATCATCTTGTTTGGCCGAAATGTCAAAGATGCCGCGCAAGTGCGCGCACTGTGTGACGATATACGTTACCACAACGCCGATATCTTGATCGGTGTTGATCAAGAAGGTGGGCGCGTCGCAAGATTACGTGAAGGTTTTACCCCATTGCCCGCGATGGGGCGACTGGGTGAGTTATTTAATCAAGATCCTAGCCGTGCGCTTAGCTGCGCTTATGACTGTGGCTATCTAATGGCAGCAGAAGTGCTGGCCGTGGGCATAGATCTGAGCTTCGCACCGGTACTCGACACAGACGGTATTAGCCAAGTGATTGGTGACCGTAGCTTTCATCAGCAGCCGCAAGCCATTACGGCTTTGGCGACCCAGTTTATGCGCGGTATGAAAGCGGCTGGCATGGCAACCACTGGTAAGCATTTCCCCGGTCACGGCGCCATCGCTCCTGATTCTCATGTATCAGAAGCGATCGACAGCCGCAGTTTGGATGAGATTATGCACAGTGACATGCAGCCGTTCGCCCAAACGCTGCCTTGGCTTGATGCGTTGATGCCAGCGCACGTGATTTTTTCACAGGTAGATAACAAGCCAGCGGGATTCTCTAAAATTTGGCTGCAAGACATCATCCGTGATGAGCTAAAATTTGATGGCGTTCTATTCTCTGATGATTTATCTATGGCAGGCGCGCAAGCAGCTGGGGATGTTAGCGCGCGCGTCAAAGCAGCGATTGAAGCTGGTTGCGACATTGCTTTGGTATGCAATGATAGAGTTGCGGCTCATGAAGCGGCCGAAGCGGCGCAAAACTTGCCCTACCCCAATCAAAAACGTATCAAAACCATGTGCGGGCAGATACCCGTTTGGCAAGGTAATCTTGAGGCGACTTGTCAGCAATTTGACTATTGGCAGCAAGCAAAGCAGAACGTCACTCAGACCTTTTTTAATACCTCGGCAGAGCAGCCATCTACAGATCATGCGGCATCAAAAGATCCTACTGTCTATAAATAATAACCTGTCATTTTTTTAGTAAATCCATAAATATAGTCAAAATATCCTAAAATCGCGACGGTATTGCTGATATCAATTTTTTGTCGCCTCTGTCTGCGCAGGCACAGCAAGCAACAAAAATGGATATCAGCAGTGCGTGATGGTTCGATATTACTTTTCACTGACTATATATGCCAAATCTATAGCAAATAAAAAACCGCATCTTTTTTT
>NZ_PJBY01000088.1:0-27705 GCF_002836005.1 Psychrobacter sp. Sarcosine-3u-12 | reverse complement strand
ATCATAAGTTCCGAGAATATGAAAAATTAGTAAGTATTGAGAAGTTATATGTGAAATTTTTATTTCATTATTACTTTATATATCCTGAAAAAATGTTGGTAGTTGGTGAAGGTGTCACCGATCCACTACATTTAAAAGTTGCTTGTAACCAACTCTCTAAATCTAGTCGAAAATACATAAAATTTTCTTATTTAGGTGAAATGGCTCGTTTCTCTAAGTTTATGAGGTTTAGTGGTGGTACAGGTCATATACATAATTTACTGACCAACTATCATACAATTTTTAAAGCAAAATCGCTCAGCCTAAAACCATGTATAATTTTGGTAGATGGTGACAAAGCAGGCAATGATGTTGTGAAGCATGCTAAGAGTTTATTCAAGGAACGACAGCTAGTATTCAAAGGTGCTAATTGCATTAGAGCATACCACTTAGATCATAATCTCTACATTATTCAACTTAATAAGGGTAAAGAGATTGAAGATTTATACCATCCTGATATTAAAAAAACAAAAATTGGAATAAGAGAGTTTAGTTCTGAAAATGATAGTAAGAAACTCGATGTAACAAAACACTATGGCAAGAAAGAGTTTTATGAAAAAATTGTTGTTGAAGAGCAAGATACGATTAATTTTTCTGGTTTTAATGATGTTCTTGCTACCCTATATCATATACAAATGTATCACTTCATACTTTGGCTGTTTTCAGAGCGTAAGATATAGTGTATTTACTGAAAATTCAGTAGGTTAGCGATATTAAAATCTAAATTTATCGTAATATATTAAAGCGGCTTAATCTGCTCAACAAGCCCAAATTAGCGTGGATTTTGCTTAAGCGCAATCTCTTTGATGGCTTTATCGGTATAAAATTCTTCTTCGCTGCCATCAGAAAAAATAATCGCACAGCATTCAGTCGGCATATATTGACCGCCTTTTTCTCGGATCGTTCTGATACCTTTGACGCCAATGATGTCATATTCACTCAATTTATCTAGATTATGCTTGGTGTAACCGCAGTAAGTGCTGTATATCCATTTTAAATCTTCAAAGTCTTGGCCCTTGGTCAGGGTCAAATTTGCATCAAAAAGCTCCTTTATGATGGCATCATAATATTTCTGCGCTTCTTTCAAGGTATTAAAGACATAATCTTTGCTTTCTATGGTGACGGTTTTAGCAGCCATGTTTATTTCCGATTAAAATATTGAGTAAGAGATTTTTATATTCTGAGAGTAGTAGTACTTATTAACAACGAAAAAAGGGTCAGAGATGGCCTGACCCTTTTACATTCGACAAGTTTGACTAATTGGCTGAAACTATTCAGGCTGTTTAGCCGATAAACTATGCAGCTTCTAGACTATTCGGCAGCAGCTAAGAAATCTGGCAACTCAGCCGCTTGTTTCTCTAGTTTTTTAAGCTTCTTTTTACCCAAGCCGCCTAGTACATCAACCGCATGACGCAAGCGCGTCAACGTCATATCAGCACCGATAATCGCCATAGAGTTCATGACGGGTGTCGATGAGGTGCTACCAGCGATAGCGATAAAGAACGGTGCCATAAAGTCACGCATCTTAATATCGAGATGAGCCGAAAGCCCTTTTAAAGTGGCGTAGATATTTTCTTCTGACCACGTTGGCAAGACTTCTAGCTGCCATAATGACAGCTGAAGCATCTCGATAATTTGCTCAGGTGTCAATGATTTATGGGTAAAGCTTTCGGCATTAATATCCGGGAGATTTTGAAAATAAAAGCCGCCCCAATTGACTGCATCAGACAGTAGTTCGATACGTGGCTGAATGGCTGCTGCGATAGCCGTTAATTTATCGCTATTACTTGCCCAGTCGAGGATTTTATTTTTTAGCTCTTCAGGAGTAAGTGCACGTAGCCATTCGCTATTGACCCAATTAAGTTTTTCAATGTCGAAAATAGGGCCACCAAGCGATACACGCTGAATATCAAAGCTGGCAATCATCTCGTCCAAGGTGAATTTTTCTGCTTCGTCAGGCATGGAGTAGCCCATACGTCCAAGGTAATTCAGCAAAGCTTCAGGTAGTACGCCAGCATCACGATAATAGGTGATAGAGGTTGGGTTTTTACGCTTAGACAATTTTGATTTATCTGGGTTACGTAACAGTGGCATATGGCAAAGGACTGGCATCTCCCAACCAAAATACTCATAAAGTAGCTGATGCTTCGGTGCAGAGTTCAGCCATTCCTCACCACGTAGTACATGGCTGATATCCATCAAGTGGTCATCGACAACGTTGGCTAAATGATACGTTGGCATGCCGTCAGTTTTGAGAAGCACTTGCATATCGACCTGCGTCCAAGGAATCTCAACGGTGCCGCGTAGCATGTCTTGTACCTGACAGACGCCTTCGCTTGGCACGCGCATACGGATAACGTTTGGCTTACCCTCACTGACCAATTGCGCAGTTTTCTCTGGTGCTAAATGAGCACAGCGACCGTCATAGCGTGGCGTCTCGCCATTGGCCATTTGCTCAGCGCGCATGGTATCTAGCTCTTCGCTGGTACAAAAGCAGCGGAACGCATGATCGTTTTCTATCAGCTGCTCAGCGTGTTTTTTGTAAATATCGCTACGCTCGCTCTGACGATAAGGCGCGTGCGGACCGCCGATGTCTGGACCTTCCGCCCAGTCAAGGCCGACCCAACGCAGCGCATCCAAAATCATTTTTTCAGATTGCTCCGTTGAGCGTGTTTGGTCGGTGTCTTCGATACGTAAAATAAATTCGCCGCCATGGGCTTTAGCGAAGGCTAAATTAAATAGGGCGATATAAGCAGTGCCGACATGAGGAAAGCCAGTCGGTGAGGGTGCAATGCGGGTACGAACAGGGCGTGTGCCGCTAGTAGAAGTCGATGGTTGCATCATAAAAATCTCAGAATAGGGTAGTTAATGAATAGGGCAGTGAAAAATGCTAATCAAAGCTTTGAACAAAAAATACGGATGAAACAATAGCCGTCAAGGTAGAAAAATAGCGTAAAATATAGCGCTAGTATAACAGAGAGATGGGATATTTTTAATGAAAAGCCCTTCTAGCGCTTGACTACCAGTGTATCCTTGCGATAATAATGCTAGGTAAGTCATAACTTGTTTATTTTCATCCGATTTTTTACTATTACTGGCCACGATGGTCGTCATCTACTGAGTTGTTTGTGTCATTATCAAAATCTAAGCCAAAGCCAAATGTTAACGCCAGTCCTGCTGCTACCGATAGCGCTGAATCAGTGGTTAGCCGATCTTCTGTGGAAGACATTTCTGCGCAAGATTCTAGTCAAGGCCATAAAGTGTCGGATGAATTAAGTTTTGTCCACGATGCTGTGCTGCTACAAGAAGCGGTCGCGGCGGTGTTGGGTGTCAAATCACTGCCCAAGCAAACCGGCGACGCAGGACAAAACAGTGACAACCAAAGCAGCTTACGAATGAGCGGCATCTACGTCGATGCAACCTTTGGCCGTGGTGGCCATAGCCGCTTGCTATTAAGCCAGCTGGCTGACGATGCCACCTTGATTGTGTTTGATAAAGACCCAACAGCCATTAGTGTTGCGCGCGAACTAGCAAATACCGATAGTCGCGTAAAAGTGGTGCATGACAGCTTTGCGACCTTGACGGACAGCTTAGCTGCTATGGGTATCACCGAGGTCGATGGTCTGATGGCAGATTTGGGCATTTCCTCACCGCAAATTGATGATGGTAGTCGTGGTTTTAGCTTTATGCGCGATGGTGCGGTCGATATGCGCATGGATACCAGTCGTGGTCAATCCGTCGCTGAATGGCTTGCCAAAGTCGATGATGAAACCTTAGCCAATGTGCTTTATGAGTTTGGCGAAGAGCGTCACAGCCGTCGTATTGCACGTGCAATTAAGCAGATGGACAGTTTTGAGTCCACACTTGAGCTGGCAGAAGTGATAAAAGTGGCGCATCCAAACTGGCAGCGTGGTAAGCATCCAGCGACGCAGAGCTTTCAGGCGATGCGTATCTTCATTAACAATGAGCTTGGCGATGTCGATGATTTTTTAGCACAAAGCATCCCGATTCTAAAGTCAGGCGGGCAGCTGGCAGTCATTAGTTTTCATTCATTAGAGGATCGCCGCATTAAGCAATTTTTGCAGCGTCATAGTAAAGGGCAGTATCCAGAAGACGAGAATTTGCCGATGCCGCCTAAGCGTCCGCGTTATTTTAGCAAGCCAAAACGCGTGGGCCCTAGCAAAGATGAGGTGAGTCAAAATCCACGCTCACGTAGCGCATGGTTACGCATGGCGACTCGTACCGATACTGAGTATCAACAGACGCTATAGCAGTAAAAGCGTTTTTAGCTCATTTAGATCGCTATCAGTTGAATTCAGGACACACCCTAGTATGCTGTTTAGTGGATGTGACTAAATGTCTTAATGTTTACGCAACTGTTAAAAAGCTGTAAATATTATCTGCTAGGCTCAGCAGCTAGTTTTTTGTTTATGTCTGCGCTAATTTAGCGATGATCATTAGCTATTATTTTCTTTGTCAGCTTAGAGTAGAAGACAGTTATAGTCAGTAAAAAGTAATATCGAACCATCACGCACTGCTGATATCTATTTTTCTGGCTTGCTGTGCCTGCGCAGACAGAGGCGACAAAAAATTGATATCAGCAATAGCATCGCGTTTTTAGGATATTTTGATTATAGCTTGTAGAGTAAATGTCAATCATAGCGGGTTTTTATGGCTATCATTGCACAGTGCGTTTGGTTTTATTTTTATTGAGGGTACTGATCAGGGATGAGATTTTTATAACCCTTATACAGTCGCCGCTCTTTTATATTTGAAGTTTACTTTTTTGAGATCGTCATGGCAATATCTGACAAACCTGCAAACCGTCGCGCCGCAATGGCCAATACCACTGATGTTGGCGAGCTATTCGTGCGCCGCTTTAATGTGGTCAGCATTTATGTGGCGGTGTTGTTGCTATTGGCAGCAGCCATCGTCTGGAGCGGTATCAAAACGGCTGAGGAAGTGCAGCAATATCATCAGGATTATAGAACCTTGCAAGACATGAAAAAACAAGAACGCAAACTGCAAATTGAGCACCAGCGCCTATTAATTGAACAGCAAACCTTTAGTGCCACACCGCAAATTGCCAGTCGCGCCGTTGCCGAGCTTGGTATGTTTTCACCCACTCTCAAGGATAAGCTGATCATTCAGCCGGGTGCGGCCGTCGCATTGGCACCAGCCCAGCCAACTAGCGCAGAGCTGATTAGAGCCAATGATTCAGACGTTGTCGAAACCGATGCTCCCGTGAGCGACGCCAATCTTGCGGAGGCAGGACAATGAGTGATAAAAAGCCAAACGCCAATGGTGGTAAAACATCAGCAAAAAACCCCAGCAAAAAACCCGCCAGTGGCAAAGTAACCAAACCATTACGCCGAGCCAGTGCTGCCAAATCTGGGCAAACTGACAGCAAATCTTCAGACAATCGCAAAGCCAAGCTCTTTGGTCGCCTCAAAAAGAATGAAGATCAAGGCGCGTATACCAGTGTCAAAAACCGTAAAAAAATTGTATTTAATAAGGCTACTGGTGCCTCCTCTCGTGGCGGCTTTGAGTATGACAAAAACCGATTCCGTACCGTTTGGGGTGTGGCGCTTGTGGTGTTGGCGCTACTGATAGGGCGTGCCTACTATATTCAAGTGGCTAACGCACAGTTTTATCAAGATAAAGGTGACGAGCTTATCACCAGCGTACGGACGCAAAAGTCCTATCGCGGTATGATTACCGATCGCAATAATTTACCCTTAGCTGTTAGTGCGCCGCTTGCGACTGTCTCCTTTAGTCCGCATGATTATTCGCGCGAATACTATGAGCTTAAACGTATCAAAATTACCAATCCGAATAGTCCACAGTTACAAGCGCGTATGCAAAAACGTCTGGATAATATGGATCTGACTCGGCTGGCAGCGGCCGCCAACATTCCGGTCAGTGAGCTAAAGAAAGTCACTGCTGTCGATGACAGTATTGATGTGACTGATGAAGAAGCGGTAAAAGCCGCCCTGCCATCGGGCGCAGGCTCGCATTATTTGCCACTACTCAACAAAGTCACGCCTGAAATAGCCGAAAGTGTCAGCTCGCTTGACTTCCCGGGCGTGTATGAGAAAAACTTCTTTCAGCGTTATTATCCGCAGCCACAACCAAACTCGCAGCTGTTGGGTTTTATGGGGCAAAATGCCAACGATCCTGAAGGTGGTTACGAAGGACGGGCGGGCATAGAACGCCAATTCGAAAAAGAGCTGGCGGGTGATGATGGTAAAGTACTGGTACTCAAAGACGCCAAACAAAACAGCCTAAAAGAGATTAAACAGATTGAGCCAGAAATACCTGGCAAAGATGTGGCGTTGACCATTGATTCGCGTCTACAGTATCTGCTCTATAAAGAACTAGAGAAAGTAGGACGTGTGCAAAAAGCGCGCTGGTCAACTGGTATGGTCGTCGATGTACAAACTGGCGAAGTGTTGGCACTATCGACATGGCCATCATTTAACTCCAATAACCTGAATGAGATGACTGGTGAAAACCAGCGTAACCGTGCGCTCCTCGATGTATTTGAGCCGGGTTCAGTCATGAAGCCATTTACCGTGGCTGCGGCTCTCAATTCGGGCAAATACACACCGACTACTTTAATTGATACCAATCCGGGTTCAATTCGTGTGCGTGGCTATACCATTCGTGATCATAATAATTTGGGCACCATCAATCTTGCCACACTCTTACAAAAATCAAGTAACGTGGCCTCGACCAAGATAGCCTTATCTTTGCCCGCTGATGCCATTACCAATATGCAAAAGCAATTTGGATTCGGTGCAAAGACACCGCTACAGTTCCCAGCGGAAGGCAGTGGGCTTGTGGTTACACCGGAAGAAAAAGAGACCTCACGTCGTGCAACGATCAGTTATGGTTATGGTATGGAGGCGACTGTAGCGCAGGTGGCGCAGGCTTATTCGGCATTAGCGGCAGGCGGAGTCATGCATCCTCTAACCTTGGTTAAGAGCGACAAAGTACAACCAAGCAAACGCATCATGGCGCACGAACAAGCCATGTCGATTGTCCAGATGTTAGAGAGCGTCACCGAAGAGGGTGGTACCGCCAAAGCAGCGGCGATTGATGGCTATCGAGTGGCGGGTAAAACAGGGACGTCGCGTCGTATCAACCCAAAAGGTGGTTATTATACCGATCAGTATCGCAACGTCTTTGCGGGCATGGCACCAGCATCAAACCCAAGACTGGTCGGTGTTATCTTAGTAGAAGACCCTCGAGGGCTGCATTATGCTGGTCTGACAGCGGCGCCCGTATTCCATAACGTCATGAAAGAAGCGCTACGTCTCTATAATGTGCCATTAGATAAACCCTTAAAAACTGAAGCCCAGTAGGCATGGATATGGATATTTACGTATTCAGCTATTAATGATTTGATTTGTTTTAACCGATTAGGATTTGCTCATGACCATGCTCAACTCATCGCTGACCAGTGCCACTGTTACCCTGCAACAGCTTATAAATGCTAGCAATTGTAATAGTCATCATCTAGCGCAGGCATTATCAGCGATGACAATAGCAGCAGATAAAACATTAACGAACCAATCAGCCTCCAATCAACGACTTACGCTTGTCAATTTACCGTTTCAGCAGTTTCGTTTAGACAGCCGTCAGGTAGCGTCAAATGACGTGTTTGTACTACTAAAGAGCCATACACCAAACTGCCAAAAAAGCCGTGATTACCTTTATCAAGCCGCTAAAAATGCGGCTTTTATCCTATCAGAAATCGATCCTATCGCCTTGCTTGCCACGGCTAATGTGCCGCCACATGCTAATATTGAATTGATTGATAATGCTCAAGCTACGGCGCAGCAGCAATTAGATTCCTTGCCTTGCCCCGTCGTATACGCGCCCAACATCCGTGACTTTTTGGGTGACTTAATTCAAGCGCGTTTGCAGCATCAGCAGCCCGTAACATTACCAGCAGTGGTGGCGGTGACGGGCACCAATGGCAAAACCACCATCAGTCAACTGGTGGCGCAATTAACCCAGCTGACTGGCATGAGCAGCGCCGTCATGGGTACGGCAGGTAATGGTAGGCTTGGCACTTTGGTACAAGCCAGTCATACCACGGGCGATGCCTTAGCGGTTCAGCAATTTCTATATCAAATGGGTCGCGAAGGGGCACAGCTACTGGCGTTAGAGGCCAGCTCACATGGTTTGGATCAGCAGCGTTTGCAAGGCATGCCGGTGTCGGTGGCAATTTATACCAATCTTAGCCGTGACCACTTAGACTATCATGCCGATATGGCAGAGTACGCGGCAGCCAAAGCCAAACTGTTTGATAAAGCACACTTCCCAGATTTGACTCACGCCATTGTCAACATCGACGATGAGCATGCGCAGATTATGCTGGATACCGCCCATGCTAGTGAATTGACGGTTTGGACCTATAGTTTGGATGCTACAAAAACGGCTACCTTTGTCGCTGCTAAAATTAAGCCCAGCTTACAAGGTGTCGAGATTAGCCTGCGTACAGATTTTGGCGATGGTAACGTTAATAATTTAGATATCGTCAGTCCATTACTTGGACGTTTTAACGTGGCGAATTTGCTTGCGGCTATGGCAGCTGCCGTAGCTTTAGAGATTAGTTTGGAGCGTATTGCGCCAGTCGTGCCACAGCTACAAGGTGCCGTAGGTCGTATGCAACGTGTGCCATCTAATGATGGTTGTTTTATCGTTGATTATGCGCATACGCCCGACGCCTTAAGTCAGGTATTAGCCAGTCTTAAAACCCATTGTAAGGGTCAATTATGGGCGGTATTTGGCTGCGGTGGCGACCGTGATTCTGGCAAGCGCCCATTGATGGCGCAAGCGGGGCTGGCAGGCGCGGATCAAGTGATTCTAACGGCAGACAATCCTCGCACTGAAGATCCACAGGCGATTTTGCAAGATATGCAAGCAGGTATGAGTGCGGAGCAATATCAGCGTACCCATATCGAACCAGCACGGCAAAAAGCGATTGAATATGCCGTCAATCAAGCGGCTGCCGATGATATTGTGGTCATCGCTGGCAAGGGTCATGAGACTTATCAAGAAATCAATAATGTCCGTTATGATTTTGACGACAGTATTATTTTACAAAACGCCCTAGAGCACGCTGGACGCGTATAAAAAAGTGCTGTCTGAGTGTTTAGCAACACTAATTTTTAATAATATTTATAAGTTTTAACATGCAGTTATAAAAAATAAGTAATCATCATATAAGGTAATCACTACTATGACAGCCGACAACGATAACACCATACAGTCGCAAGGGCTGTATGTCTGGCAGGCAGGTAATCTGCTTACAGCAACAGCGGCGCTTGATAGTCACTGGCAGCTAGATGCAGGACAGCTAAGTGAAGAACAAGCAGGATCGAGCAATGATGTTACGAGCACGCGCATTGCCACTGATACCCGCACGATAAAATCCGGTGATATCTTTTTGGCCTTAACGGGTGACAATTTTGACGGTCACGATTATATCGCTACTGCTATGAAACAAGGTGCGGTTGCTGCTATCGTCTCACGGCCAATCTCTACCAATATCCCGCAGCTAGTCGTGAGCGATACCCGTTTAGCGCTAGGGCAATTGGCTGCGTATCGTCGTCAACAGCATCAAAATTTAACCGTCATTGCTATTACTGGCTCTAGTGGTAAGACCACCTGTAAAGAGATGCTGGGTAGTATCTTCGGCAGATTAGCACCGACGCTCATCACTCGTGGCAATCTCAATAATGACTTGGGTGTACCGATGATGCTGCTCGAATTATCCGATCACCATCGCTATGCCATCTTAGAGTTGGGCGCCAATCATATTGGTGAGATTGCCTATACCACTGAGATTGTCCGTCCGGATGTGGCTTGTATTCTGAACATCGGCACGGCGCATCTGGGTGAGTTTGGTAGCCGCGAAGGGATTTGCCAGACCAAGGCAGAGATTTATCATACCTTGAATGATGCACAATTTGCGATCGTTCCAGATAAAGATGACTTTACCAATCAATTACGCCGTATTGCTGAAAAGCATACCTCACATGTCATTGGCTTTGGTAATACCGATGTCAGCGCCAGTCACTTAGATGTCGAGCCTGAGCGCAGTGAGTTTAAGCTACACATTGGCAACCAAGTCCATGATATTAGCTTGCCACTAGCAGGGGAGCATAACGTCAATAATGCTTTGGCGGCGGCGGCTTGTGCCCATGCCTTGAATATCGACGTCGATGACATTGTAATCGGACTTGAGAATGCGCGTCCCGCTAAAGGCCGCTTGAACAGTCAGCTGCTCGGTATGCATCGCCTGATTGATGATACTTATAATGCCAATCCACATTCAGTGCGCGCCGCTGCTAAGGTATTGGCGGCGCAAACTGGTACGCAGGTGATGGTGCTAGGAGATATTGCTGAATTGGGTGAGGCGGCGGTGAGCGAGCATCAAAGCTTGGGTCGTACTATCGCAACCACAGGCATCAATGTGCTGCTATGTATTGGTGAGTACGCGCCTTATACTGTGGCTGGGGCGCAAGAGATTTCTGAGATTAGTGCGCATGCATTCGCTGATAAAGAGAGTCTGCTGCAGTATTTACAGTCTTACTTGCAAGCGCAACAGGCTGAGCCTTGTACGGTGTTGTTCAAAGGCTCTCGTTCCATGCAAATGGAAACACTTATTCATGCGCTAGTAGAGGAGTAGGCGGTGTTAGTTTGGTTGTTTGGCTGGCTTGGCCAGTATTATACACCGTTTTCTGCGGTTTCTTCGTTGACGCTACGAGCGTTACTTGCGGTCGTCACAGCACTGGCATTTAGTATGTTTTTAGGCGGACCGGTCATCAGACGTCTACGGGCACTAAAGTATGGTCAGGCCATTCGTAATGATGGTCCGCAGTCGCATTTGGCAAAGACTGGTACACCGACCATGGGCGGGGTATTGATTTTGAGCGCCATCGGGGTATCGACCTTACTGTGGGCACGCCTTAACAATCCTTATGTGTGGATTTTGCTGATCGTGATGATTATCTTTGGCGCGGTTGGCTGGGCTGATGATTGGCTCAAAATCAAATATAAAAACCCCAAAGGTTTGATTGCTCGCAAAAAATACTTTTGGTTGTCGATGGGAGCATTGTTCGTCGGTGTGTCTTTATATTATATCGCCACCTTGCAACCGGACATCGCCACCACCCGCGAGATGCAGGATTTATTAATACCCATTTTTAAGGATTGGATGATTCCGTTTTCAGCCGTACCTTTTGGTATTGGCTTTATTATCTTTACCTATTTTGTGATTAATGGCGCTTCCAATGCTGTCAACTTGACCGATGGCTTAGATGGTTTGGCGATTTTGCCCGTTGTATTAGTTGCAGCTGGTTTAGGCGCGATGGCTTATGTCTCGGGTGACGTACGCTTTGCCGATTATTTGCATGTCCCTTATATTGCCTATAACTCTGAAGTGATTATTGTCTGTGGTTCGATGATTGGTGCTGGTCTTGGCTTCTTATGGTTTAATGCGCATCCCGCGCAAGTCTTTATGGGGGATGTGGGTGCACTTGCCCTCGGTGCGATGCTCGGTACGATTGCCGTCATGACCCGCCAAGAGATTGCTTTTGCCATTATGGGTGGTCTATTTGTCGCCGAGGCACTATCGGTTATGCTGCAAGTTGGCTCCTATAAACTGCGCAAAAAACGTGTCTTTCGGATGGCGCCATTGCATCATCATTTTGAAGAAATTGGCTGGAAAGAAACACAAGTGGTCGCTAGATTTTGGATTATCGCCATTTTATTGGTCATACTTGGTTTGATGACATTGAAGTTGCGCTAAAATAGTATTAACCTAGGTGCTGTAGTAAATAAGTATTTATGTGATTAAAAAAGTCATCTCAGCAATCACTGAGGTGGCTTTTTGTTTTTCTTAGACCTTTTTTTAACTGCTTCTTTTATCCATTAACCTGCGCAATTTTTGTTAAAATGGTAGCCATATTGCGATGATCTTGAGATGCTTGTGTCCTTATTTATTTGTCCCCTTTGTCAGTCACCTCTGCAGCCTGCCGCCGATACGTGGCGCTGTGATGGTAGTTTAAACCCTAAGCAAACCACCCATCCGTTTGATGTGGCGCGTCAAGGGTATGTCAATCTACTGCCTGTGCAACAAAAAAAATCCAAAGCGCCTGGGGATAGCCAGCAATCTATTGAAGCGCGCAAGCGGTTTTTAGCAGCTGGACATTATGAGCCGCTACAGACAGTGATCTGTCAGAAAATGGAACAATTATTAGCGCAAAACGAGGTCATCTCTGAGCCAATTACTGCATCAATCACTTCATCAGCAAACGCTCAGGATAAAAACCCTGTCAACTGGTTGGATATCGGCTGCGGGGAAGGCTATTACACGCAGGCGATGGCGCAGATGGGCTCAGATAGTATCACTACTTTGATAGCGGCTGATATCAGCAAGCCCGCGTTGGTTGAATTGGCTAAAGTGAGCAAAGCAGCCAGTCAGCTGTGGTATCAACAACATAAAGACGAAGCGGAAAAGACGACGGTGATTTACCCGTTAGTCACTAGTGCGGCGCATCTACCACTTCGTGCTCATAATGTCACGGGTATCAGCAGTATTTTTAGTCCTATTTTGCCTGAGGCTTTTGCCAAGGTATTGGCTGATAAGGGGTTTCTAATCATTGCCAAGCCCGATGTCGGACATTTAGCAACGATGCGCGATGCACTATTTGATAGCGTGCGCGAGCATGATTCTGATAAGTTTTTGCAGGAGCTAGCACCATACTTTACGCTAATAGAGACGCATCGCGTCAGTACCAAGATGACATTATCAGCGTCTGACTTAGCCGATTTGCTGACCATGACCCCTTATGCCTACCGTGCCCGTAGCGAAAAAAGACAAGCGTTACTGGCAGCGGTTGAACAGCAAGCATTTAGTACCGAAGCAAAATTTGTGGTCTATGTTTTGCAAAAAAGCGCTGATAAATAGCGCTGATAAATAATGAGGACACGCTCTAGCATCCAACCGTTATTTATAAGATGGGCCCCATGGTAGCAACAATATTGTGCCAAATTCTATAGGGTAGCGGCCAGTTTTCGACCTCCTCGCGTGTCACTTCATCAGAGTCAGCGATATATTGAGACTGGCGTTCCATGATGTCAGCGGTCAAGGCGATATCGCTAAAGACAATATTGTTTTCATAATTTAAATCAAAGCTGCGCAAATCTAAGTTGGTCGAGCCAATTAAGCTTAGCTGGCCATCGACGGTCAAGGTCTTCGCATGTAGCAATCCCGGCTTGTACTCATAAATTTTTACTCCTGCTTCTAGTAATTGCCAATAATAACTGCGGCTGGTCGCAGCGACTACTAAGGAGTCGTTGTGTTTGGGGAAGATCATTGTGACCTTTACGCCGCGATAGGCGGTGGCGCACAAGACATTGATTAGGGAATAATCTGGGACAAAGTAAGGGGTTGAGATGGTCAGGGTTTGCTGGGCTTGGCTAATAAGCGCGCCTAAAAATTGTGGCGTTGCGCCCGAGCGTTGGGTAGGACCATCGGCAAAGACTTGTGCGGCGAAGCCTGTAGAGGCTGATGAGTCTGGTTGTGCGGTAGGATAACAAAAGCTCTCGACCGCTGTATCGGGGTTTTTAATCAGCCAATCACTGGCGAAAAGCATCTGGTTCTGTGCCACTACTGGTCCTTCAACGCGCAGCATAATGTCGACCCACGGGGCAAAATTGGACTTTACGCGAAACTCAGGATCTGCGCAGTTGCGACTACCAGAGTAGCCAATGTTGCCATCGATCACGGTGATCTTTCGGTGATTGCGCAGATCAATTCGGCTAAATAATAATACCTTTATAAGATTGCTAATCGGTAGAGCCACGCTGACTTGCACGCCAGCATTTTTCATTTCTTGCCATATCTTTGAGCCCACCATTTTGCGTGAGCCCATGCCATCGACCATCGCTCGACAAGTCACACCGCGCCGTGCTGCGCGCATTAGCGCTTGGGCGATATCGATACCTGTGCCATCAATCAGCCAAATATAATACAGCACATGAATATGATCGATTGCCGCCTCAAAATCCGCTAGCATTCGTTTGTGGGTTTCTGCCGCATCCGCCATTAGTTCCGCATGATTGCCCACGGTAGTATGAAAGCCTGTGACGTTCGCAGAGTAAGCAAACGCTGCTTGATACTCAGGTTTTATCGCTTGCGTTAAAGCCGCGTCGCTACCGAGCACTTCAGGATTGTGGGTATGCAGTTTATTAATAATTTGCTCATGCTGGCGGTTAAAGTTACGCCCTAAATGTATCTCACCAAACATCCAGTAAACCACGACGCCGACATAAGGCAATATAAACAGCACCACCATCCATGCTAGCCTAGCCGATGAGGTCAAATCATGACGCGAGAGTATCCGTAAGGATATCAGCACGAGTAATATAAAATGAATGGTTAATAAGATGTCCAGTACCATGGCGCCGTCCTTTGTGATTATTGTTATGCAGGGTGCTGCAGCCTTTATTTAATAATCCGTACTTTATCATGGCATCTCATTTCGACCGTAGCCAACTTGTCATCAGATTGTCATCAATACGGTCAGTCCATTTAATCACTTTCGATAATTCGTTCATAACTGGTTACGATTTTCTAAAATCAGTTTTAGTTAATAGTCAAAAAAAGGAGTATAAATATCGTGGTTATTCCTCTCATGGACTCAGGCTATGCACGCCGCCATACGCTATCGATTACTTAATAATTTTACGATTTTTATTAGCATCATTGGGGTCGCAGTGGCGCTTCTCGATAGTGGTTTTACGCTACCGAACTGGCTACAGCATGTTTTTCATCTCTTTTATTTGCTCATTATCTTTTTAGGTTTTATCGTCACGGCAGGGCGTTACCTCTATAGCAAAAAACCGCTAACGATTAACAAAGTGGCTGTCTTTGACTTGTTGACCAGTATCGCTATCGTCATTTTACTCGTGGCGCATTTCACCGATTTAATACGCTCAGGCTTGGCGGTTTCCGTTGATGGCTTTGTTGCGATTAAGGTTGCGGTACTAGTGACCTTTATCCGTGAAATCTCTGATCACGACTTCAATCTCGACCGTACTTTTTTGAACCCAGCCCAATTCTTTATTCTAAGTTTTTTGTCGGTGGTACTGGTTGGCGCCTTGCTATTAATGATGCCCAACGCGACGACCCAGCCTTTATCATTTATCGATGCATTATTTACTGCGACCAGTGCGGTGTGTGTTACTGGGCTTATCGTGGTAGACACCGCGACCTATTACACGACCTTTGGCCAAGTCATTATTATGGGTCTGATCCAAATAGGCGGTCTAGGGATTTTGACCTTTGTCACATATTTTAGCTATTTCTTTAAGGGCGGTGTCAGCTACGAGACTCAGCTGAGCATCAGTGAGATGTCCTATATGCGCGGTACGGGTAATGTGGTGGCAACCCTCAAATCTATCTTATATGTCACCTTTGCTGTTGAGGCGTTGGCGGCGGCATTCATTTACGCCAGTATTTACGATTTACCCGGCATGGACGTATCCGAGCGCTTATTTTTTTCCATTTTCCATGCGGTTTCGGCTTTTTGTAATGCCGGATTTTCTACTTTTAGTGCGGGCTTATATGATGACGCGCTGCGCTTTAATTATCCTCTGCAGCTGATTATTGGCATTACCTTTATCTTTGGCGGTATGGGCTTTGTGATTGTGGTCAATGTGCTGCGGTATTTACGCTATCGTGCCCAGCGCCTGATATATTGTCGCAATCAGCGCTACGCTTATCGCCCGTGGCTGCTCAATATCAATAGCCGAATCACTCTGATTACCACGGGTGCACTGTTGCTAGTCGGACTCATTGGGGTCATGTTGTTTGAATATAATGGCGTGTTGGCTGACCATGGCAGTTTTTATGGCAAGTTAGTGACAGGGATATTTACCGCTGCCACCCCGCGAACCGCTGGGTTTAATAGCATTGATATGGGTGACCTAGCCTTTCCGACGATTATGTTGACGATTTTTTTGATGTGGATTGGCGCGTCACCGAACTCGACGGGCGGTGGTATCAAAACCAGCACCTTTGCCATTGCGCTATTAAATACCTTGAGTTTGGCGCGTGGGCAGACGAGAGTAGAAGTCTTCAAACGGGAAATCGCTGAGATTTCGATTCGTCGCGCCTTTTCTATCATGTGGCTGTCGTTATTGGTCATTGGGACTGGGGTGACGCTCATCAGTTATGATCAACCTGAGCTGGATTTGATTAAAGTGGTTTTTGAGTGCTTTTCTGCTTATAGCACCGTCGGTTTGAGTTTGAATTTGACCACCGAGTTGTCGGATTTTAGCAAAATGGTGATTTCGGTGATTATGTTCGTTGGACGGGTGGGCATGTTGACCCTGTTTATCGCCTTACTCAAAAACATGCGCGAGCGTAACTATCGCTATCCCACGGAAGAGATTACTATTAACTAAGTGCTATTAACTAAGTGCTATTAACTAAGTTGTTATTAAATGATTTCTTGCTAATTGAACCTGTTAACTAAGATTTTGTTAATTAAAGTTCTATTACCTCAAGTGTGGCACTATTATTAAGGCACAAAAAGGACAATATGAAATATATCATCGTAGGATTGGGGAACTTTGGCTCGTCGCTGGGTATAGCGTTGACCAGTCAAGGTCACGAAGTAATTGCTATCGATAGCAGTATGCAAAAAGTCGAGGCTTATAAAGAAGTCATCTCGCATACCGTCTGTATGGATGCCACCGACGAGTATACCGTCACCGGTTTACCCATTATCGATACCGATATCGTCGTGGTCGCAATCGGCGAAGACCAAGGCGCAAATGTCATGGCAACGGCGCTATTTAAGACCTTAAAAGCACGGCGCTTGATCAGCCGCAGTATCAATCCATTGCACCAAAAAGTGCTGCAAGCCATCGGTGTGGACGATCTTATTTTGCCCGAAAAAGAAGCCGCCGACCGCTGGGCAAAACGCTTGTCACTGCGCTACTTTGTAGATTCGTTTGAGCTTACCGATCATTTTAGTATCGTTGAGCTTAGTATTCCAAACGCCTTGATTGGAAAGACCGTCGACGACTTACAGCTTGAGCAAAAATTCAATATTCGATTGCTTAGTACCATGCGCTATGAGTATTATGAAGATAGCTTTGGACGTACGCAACGTAAGCCAAGTATCGAAGGATTGGCCGAGCCTGAGCAGGTGCTACAAGATAAAGATGTCTTGATAATCTATGGCGCAAACAAGCATATTAACCAGTTTTTGCGTAGCGTTGGGGTAAAAGTGCAGTAGCGGGCTAAATCTAAATAAAGGGTATATTGTCTACCTATTAATGACGACATAAGCGTTATTTAAATAGCCGCGCTATGACATTATAAAAGGGAAAGTTATGAATAAGCGTCACATATCCATCCTAATGCTTGCCATGACGGCACTATTATCAGGCTGTGATCAATCGTCGCAAGACCCGAATGTCATGCTGTCAGAAGGGCAAAAAGACCCAATCAAACAGCTGGAGATCACCTCAAAAATTGATCATAGTAAACTTGGCTATCAGCAAACCTTTTATGTGCCGATTTACTCTGACATTTATACCGATAGAGACAATCGTAAGGTCTTGCTGTCTGCGACTTTGAGTGTGCGTAATACCACCTTAAAAAAATCACTTTATATCAATAAAATCGATTACTACGATACCCGTGGGGCTTTTGTAAAATCATATCTGAATAAACCTATCGAGCTACCAGCAATGGGCACGCTCAATTATATTGTCGAAAAAGAAGAAGACAAAGGCGGCTCTGGAGCTAACTTCATCATTGAAGTCGAAGGTATTGATGAGACCGTCGCCCCAGTCATTGAGGCGGTGATGATAGGCAACTTTAGCAATAAAGCCTTTGCCTTTACCACGCAAGGCACGCCAGTTATACATTGATAAATGCTATATTACTAAAGGCTTACTTATAAGGGCTGTGAAGTGCTGTGAGCTTTTTAATACTCCCCCAACAGCCAACCACTGGCAAAGGCAAAATATTCTCGAAACCATGCATTATAACGAATGGATAAAGGGGTCGGGCTAGCCACCGTAATTGGCTGTTGATAGCCTTGATGCCTTGCAATGGCTGCTGCCCGAATGGTATGAAAATCACTGGTCACGATAGCAATAGGGTCAGTGATAGAGACGCCTTGCGCCGCTAATAGGGCTTGGCTATTGCGTAAGTTCTCCTCGGTACTGGTGCTTTTGCCCTCTTGTAAGATACGCTCGAATGAGATGTCATGCGCGTCATTTAGATAAGTCGCCATGATGTCGGCCTCACTACGCGTCCGCTGAAAACCAACCCCGCCACTGGTTACTACCAGCGCGTTTGACTGAGCATTGATAATGGGTACAGCGGTATCCAAACGCTTGGCAAGCGTTGGCGTGGGCTTACCAGCCACCGTACCGGAGCCTAGTATAATAATCGCTGCCACTGCAGGCGCAGGTTGTTTGCTCTGCTTAATCTGCTGCTGCAGTGACCAAACAAACACCATAAAGCTGATAAGCCATAGGATAAATAAGCCCCATAAGCCATACCATACTCGCTTAAATAGAGGGTGATGCCTGATGAAACGGCGAATTCGTTCCCAGTAAATGCCATGAATGACAAAAATTACGCCAATAATAAATGGCACTACTGAGCCAAAGTTAATCTTGCCAATAATCATCAATACAGCGCAGTCTATGGTGATGATGATACCGACAATGAGTAGGAGTATACGGGTGAGTAAGGTTTTGGACATAGCTGAAAACTGCTTGTGTTTAATGAACTGCAAGATAATTATAATACCAACGATATAATCCTTGAGCTAGCTACCGTTAACTTAGATTTTTAGTAAAATATAATATTTTGATTATAAGATATTGACGGATGAGCTGTTTAAGACCCATCAGCGCTCATGAAGATAGGGCATTCATGTCGATGACAGTAGTGGCTGATACTCAAAAAATAGCAGCTGGGATACTGAGAAAAAACAGCGAGGCGTCCAGTAAAGGCGCGGGCGGGGTTTAGTAAATAAGTTTAAATAGGAATAACTAGAAAAATCAGGCAAGATAAAGTTAAGCGTTATTGCTTAACACTTAGGAGATGTTTTAAAGAAATTTGGATAGAGTGTAAAACTAGAGGCTTTGATAAAGCAGAATAAGATTGGCGGTGAAGGAGGAAGTCTAACTATATTTTCAAGTGATTGATATAAATGTATTTAATATACTGTAGCTAAGTATTAGACCATCAAATAGACCAACAGGTTTGTAGTATTGGATGTAAGGTAAATAATGGGATTTATCTCATGATTAATCGTAACTAAATATTTCTAAAGCATTATTTAGTTTCAAACATATACTATCACTAAAAAGCGTTTTTTGGTTATTAAGGTTTCCTTCCCATTCACTAAAGATCTTTTAAAAAGAAATTTCGCCAAATATATCGTCGTAACTGTCATAAGTTTGACGCTTAATTTCATTACCTTGCTTATCAATAATGACCTGCGTGATTTGGTCACCTTCTAAGTACATAGTGGCCAGACCATTGATAAAATAACCGTCGCTGACATCTGTGTATAAAGATAAGTCGCCCACATCGGGAGAGGCTGCATTATATTTTGGCTCAATGACTACTCGACCTGCGTGGTCAATAAATCCCCATTTCAACTTATCGTTATCTCCGACACCTACCGCCGCCAGACCTTCAGAAAAATCCAATGCGGCATCCCATGTAGAGGCAATAACTGGCTGACCTTTAGTGTTTATATATCCTACTTTTTGGTCATCTGTCAGACTAAAATTTGCTAGACCTTCCTTAAAGTTGCCAAGCTGTTGGTATCGAAAATCAATGACGGTATCGCCATTACTGTCAATGGCACCAAATTTTTCATTTCTTAACACCGTTACCAGTCCATTTGAGAAATCTCCAACATAGCGATAGACATAAGGAATGACGAGCTTGCCTTGCTTGTCCATAAAGCCCCATTTGTCATCTTTATAAACCGCAACTCGACCTTCACTAAAATTATGCATCTCAGGTACGAAGTCAAAAAAGATAGGATAAATAACAGGTATGGCAACCTTACCTTGAATATCGACATAACCAATCGTGTCATAACCGTGCGTCACGTAAGCCATGCCGTCATGGAACTCACCGCAATGATCATAGATAGCAGGGGTAATAACATTCCCAGCGCTGTTCTTAAATCCACAAGTGTCGTCATGACCTTCTATTGAGCTATGATATTCAACGGGCAAGTCGGGACTGACACCACGCGTGCTATCACTCGAAGATGAGGGCATAACGCTTGTTCCCCATGAATCCGTCGCTACGTCGGCTGCTGTACAGCCGATTAAGAAAGCTAGTAATGTACATAATCCTAGAGCTTTCATATGAGTCCTTTTCAATAGGTCTTCTTATGAAAAGTTGATAGTCGCCAACTGCACTTGTATCGGCGGTGGGACCGTAATTTTCATATCCACGATAGCACCACTGCGCGTAACCTGATAGCACTCATCCGCAGCAACGTCCTCTGGTGATGAGGGCTCCGTAAGAGTGGTGTGCAGGCACAACCAAGCAGTATTGTCAGTGGCTTGCTTAAGCGACCAGGTTTGAATGGCTGTCTGTGTTAGGTCATTATCATATTCTGTTGGCATCACACTTTTCGCAAATTCACCCGAGTCACCGATAGCGGCTGTTGTAGGTAAGGCACTGAACGTTATGTCAATGTCTAGCGCTTCTTGATCAGGTGAGCCATGACTGGTCAGCGGATCTAAGCTGTAGTAGCGTGTGAGTGTTGCAGAAGTTAGAGGCTTGCTGTTGAGGGTCATTACGTTATCGTTCACCACAGTGAACGCTGTCTTATTATCGACCTTAACTTGGCCTTTTCGAGTTTGGGTGGTCGTTATTTTTGAGATCATACCTTCATTAGACAGTGCTATTATTTTAACGAAATTGCCAGTAATTAACTGAGATAATGGCGCAGAGATAGGATATTGCACGCTATCATTGAGTGGTTTTGTATGACCTTGTATAGTCGTGCCAGCAAGCAAAACAACCGCACAGCATAGTCTTAAGATTCTCATATATTCATCCTTATTTATACCTATCACAGACTGTTATAAATTATTCTCTTAACACCGTCTTCTAATGGGCTTGAATCTACTACTTTAGTACTTAATAAATCACCTTTAGCGTTGATGTTATAGCATTCAGACATAGTGCCATTGGCGTCATTCAATAGCAGATTTTCTGAAGCGTTTATACAAAACCAAGCGGTATCATTAGTAGCGCGTTTCAGCGACCAACTCTGAGTATATTTGCTGATTAACTTATCTTGACTGCTGTCGCTATAGACACTCTCAGTGATAAACTCGCTTGAGTCGCCTATAGTTGCCATTTTGGGCATATCAGAGGTTTGATTAGCTACCGAGTACTCCCCTAGATTGTTGGTAAAGCCATAGAACTTTACAGGGTTTAGGGTATAGTAATTGATTGATATTAGCTGCTGATCGATGATGCCATCTGATTTTATGGTATAAGCAGTTTCGGCACCTTGTGCCTGCTGGTTGTTGAATGTCATTTTCCCTTTGGGAACGACTTTTATCTCAAGCACTGTGTTTTGATTGTCATTGGCTTGTATCAGGGTATCAGTACGCGCTTTGGTATAGATATTGAGTAGGGCGGTCTCTACAGGATATTGCGTGACTATTTGGTTTGATTTATTTGGGGTTATCACATCGTTATTCATAGTAGTACAAGCACTTAGGCCTAGAGCTACCACTGCTATTAATGCTAATACTTTCATAAATTAACTCGCTAATAAGTTATAGGTTTTTATAATATTTATTTAGCTATGACGTATTTTTTTAATGCAAATACATTGTAGCTTGGTTAGTAGTAGAACCTTTTATCTTCATAATCTACTTATTACTTCTATAGTTTTAACACCAACTTCTGTTTTATAAGTTTCTATTATTTTACTATCTAAAATATCGCCATGTTCGTCAATTTCAAAACATTGAATTTTCTTTTTCTTAAAAGCTAAATTACCGTGTGCCAGTTCTTCCATACAAAACCATGCTGTATTCTGACTGGCTTTTGATAACGACCACTTTTCTGTATAAGATCTTATTTGGTTACTTTTGCTACTATCTGAATACACTATTGCAGCTACAGACTTACCAGAGCTACCTACATTCGCTACTCTAGGTAGGATAGCGCTTTGCGTAGCTACGCTATATTCTCCTGAGCTACTCGTATAGCCTTTAAATAGGAAAGGATTGAGAGTAAAGTAACTCATTCTGATATTTCTAGTTATCACTTCGTTATCTATGCTAGTACTAGAGATTGATTGTACGCTTTGAACCTGTTGATTTTCAAAATTAGACGCTGCTTTGGGTATTATTTTATAGTCAAATTCTAAAGATTTTTTATCAGAAAGTAGGCTGTATAGCGAGTCGCTATATTCTTTGGTAAAAATGTTTATCACAGCCGTCTCAACGGGGAACTGAGTTACATCTGAGTCGGGATTATTGATGGTCGAGCTACTTTTTATACCCGTTGTACAAGCGCTTAGAGCTAGGCTAGCTAGTAGACAGAATGCAATTGTTTTCATATGGTTTATTTCTATTATTGGGTTAATTCTAGATATTGCTTACAGCTGTAGCGATTGCCATTTTGACAGGCTTTACCGTACCATTTGATTGCTTCATCATCACTCTGAGCGACACCATCACCATTGAGGTATAACGACGCAAGCATTGCTTGAATTGAGTGGTCGTCCTTACCGCTCTCTACTATCTTGTTCAACCACTTAAAAGCTTGCGTATAATCCTGTTCAATATCGTTACCATGGTAATACATCCATGCTAAACCTGTTTGTGCCAAGACATTTCTTTGATTTGCTGCTTTTGTATACCATTTTAGGGCTTCTTCATGATTTTTTTGTACGCCTTCACCTCTAGAGTACATTCTTCCCAGTTCCAGTTGAGCAGTATCATGACCTTGTTCAGCAGCTTTTTGATACCAGTATACCGACTGGTGATAATTCCTTTCAGTACCATAGCCATCATAGTACATAAAGCCTAGTGCATAGTAAGAGCGAACAGCATATTCACTATTTTGACTCTCTGTATTCGCCAGTTGTTTAAACATCTCAAGCGCTTTTTTCTGGCTTTCGTCATCGCCATAATGATTTTGATAGTCATACGCCAGATGGAACAAAGCAGGGGCATAACCTTGTGCTGCTGCTTTTGTAAGCCAATATTTTGATTTTTTTAGATCTTTAGGCACTTCATTACCGTAAGCGTATATTAGCCCTAAGCCAAACTGTGCTTCGGCCACATCCTCTTTAATCGATTTTTGATACCATTCAAAAGCTTTGGCATGATCTAGCGGGACATGTATACCATCATGATAAATACCGCCAACCTTCGCTTGGGCAACAGTATTACCTTGGTTAGCTGCTTTTAAATACCAACTTAAAGCTTTTTTAGCATTTTTATCTACGTCTTTACCTTCATAATAGAAGTCGATAGGTTCATTATTAAAAATACGATAGTCTGGTTTTACGAGCGTCTGATAGTGCTTAGCAAGCTCAAGCTGAGACTGAACATCGCCTGATTCAGCTAATGCTTTAATAGACTCAAAATTTGCCGCTAATACTGACCAGCTGATACTCAGTGCTAGTATTGCTATTGCCATTTTTTGGATAAAATGTCGTATTAAAACCATGCTTTGCCTCAAAGTAAAAATAAACAAATGTTACACGAATTTGAAATAATCTCATAGTTAAATACCCATCAGTTTAAGATATCCATATCAGACCCTGCTATCATTACCTCACTATAAAAACTCTTACCTTCCAAAGTATCTAGGAACCATAAATGCCCAGCCAAATCAATCAAGACGATATTAATAAAGCCGTATGGAATGCCTGTGACACCTTCCGTGGGGTCATTAGCGCCGATACCTATAAAGACTTCATCTTAACTATGTTGTTCCTAAAGTATTTGTCAGACGTCTATCGCGATGAGTACAACAAACTGGTTGAGCAGTTTGGTGACAATCCAGAACTGATCCATGCCATGATGTCCAAGCAACGTTTTGTACTCCCTGAGGGTGCCAGCTTTTGGGACTTGTACGAGCAGCGTCACCAGCCGGGCAACGGTCAACGTATTGACGAAGCGCTTCATGCTATCGAAGAAGCCAACGGTACTAAACTCAAAAACGTCTTCCAAGACATCAGCTTTAACACCGATAAATTGGGTCAAGAAAAGCAAAAGAACGAATTACTGCGTCATTTATTAGAAGACTTTGGTAAAGATATCCTCAACCTAAGCGTTGAGCGTGTTGGTAGCTTAGACGTGATTGGTAATGCGTACGAGTTTTTAATCAAGCACTTTGCCGCCAGTAGTGGCGCAACGGCGGGTGAATTCTATACGCCACCTGAGGTATCTAATTTATTAGCGACTATCCTTGAGCCTGTGGAAGGTGATGAAATCTGTGATCCTGCCTGTGGTTCAGGGTCGCTACTCATCAAGTGCGGGGCGATGGTACGCAAAAACTCAAATTCTAAGAAGTATGCGCTATACGGTCAAGAAGCCATTGGCTCGACATGGGCACTGGCCAAGATGAATATGTTTTTGCATGGTGAGGACAACCACCGAATCGAGTGGGGCGATACCATCCGCAATCCGCTGCTACTTGATAAGGACGGCAAGCACTTATTACAGTTCGATGTGGTCACTGCCAATCCGCCGTTTTCACTGGATAAATGGGGTCATGAAGATGCCAGCAGCGATCCCTATGGTCGCTTCCATCGCGGTGTGCCGCCTAAGACCAAGGGCGACTATGCCTTTATCAGTCATATGATCGAAACGCTGAAACCTAGCACTGGCAGAATGGGTGTGGTCGTACCGCATGGCGTGCTGTTTCGTGCGTCGTCTGAGGGCAAAATCCGTCAGCAACTCATCGAAGAAAACTTGCTTGATACGGTGATTGGTCTGCCTGAGAAGTTATTTTTTGGAACCGGTATTCCAGCCGCAATTCTCATCTTTAAAAAGAATAAAACTGATGACAAAGTCTTATTTATCGATGCCAGTAATGAGTTTAAATCAGGTAAAAATCAAAACCAGTTAACGTCTGACAATATCAATAAAATCATCGAGACGTATAAAGCGCGTGAAAGCGTCGATAAATACGCGTATCTAGCGAGCTTTGATGAGATAAAAGAAAATGACTTTAACCTAAACATTCCCCGCTATGTCGATACCTTTGAGGAAGAGGCGGAGATTGATTTGGACGCGGTGCGTACTGAGCGTCTTGAGTTAAAAGCTGAATTCGATGCACTAGAAACTGAGATGGCAGGGTTTTTAAAGGAGTTGGGTTATGGTGCCTAAGGGGTGGGAAGAGGTTCAGTTTTCGAGTATTGTAAAAGAAACGCAGTTAGGTACAACTGAGCGTCATAAAGGCGAAGTTTGTGAAGAAGCTATACCCTTATTAAAAATGGGTAACTTAACGTGGGGAAGTTTCAATTTAACTAACTTAGAGTTAATACCTAGGGCTAAAGTTGATAAGAATTTAATACTGAAAAAGGGCGACTTTCTTTTTAATACTAGGAATACACCTGAGCTAGTTGGTAAGTCAGCTGTTTGGGATGGGCGGATTAAAGAAATCACATTTGATAATAATATAAATCGAATCACGTTTACGGAGAAAGTAGATTCATTTTATCTACGATATTACCTAAATTTTGGCAAAGGAAAGTCAAAGATAAATTCTTTACCTGCTGGTAGTACAAGTGTTGCGGCAATCTATTGGAAAGACTTAAAAAATATTAAGGTGATTATTCCACCTCTCCCAGAACAACAAAAAATCGCCAAAATCTTATCTACTTGGGATAAAGCGATTAGCACGACCGAGCGTTTGATTGACAATAGTACCCAGCAGAAAAAAGCGCTGATGCAGCAATTGCTGACGGGTAAAAAGCGTTTGCTTGATGAGTCGGGTAAGCGGTTTGAGGGTGAGTGGGAAGAGGCTAAACTTTCTAAGTGGTTAATAGAATATAAAGAGAAGTCTACAACCCAAGACCAATATGAAGTTTATACGTCTTCTAGAAATGGGCTTGTATTACAAAGTGATTACTTTGCAAACTCTAGAATAGCTGGTAGAGATAATATTGGATTCCATGTCATTCCTCCAAATCATATAACTTACCGATCAAGAAGTGATGATGGTTTTTTTACCTTCAATCTTTTTTCAAGTGATAAAAATGGTTTGATTAGTAATTACTACCCTGTTTTTAGTACCAAAGGTATTAACGAATTCTTTATTGCACTTTTTGAACAATATCGCGCAGTTTTTGGAAGATATAGTGTAGGTACATCTCAAAAAGTTTTATCTCTGAATGCACTTAAGGATATTTCATTTAAGATACCATCTATACCTGAACAACAAAAAATCGCTACCGTATTAACCAATGCCGATAAAGAGATTGAATTGCTTGAGCAGCAATTGGCGGATTTGCAGCAAGAGAAAAAGGCGCTGATGCAGGTTTTGTTGAGGGGTAAGAAGCGGGTGGTGGTTGATGGGGAGATTGCGTGATGAACAAGTCTAACGCAATTTCTAAATTGAGTTCTCTTGTTGATAGAGCCAATGCAATAGAGTTTGAGAAAGGTGATTCTCAATTAATCGTTAAGTGGAAAAGGGATGCTGATGCTGCTATTAGACATATATTTGGCATTGACTCTCATCATGTAAAAGAATTTGAAAGCTTGAACTACTCTCTTTCAAGTATTACCGAAGAGGACTTACTACTAAGCTTTCAAAGTAGTGATGAAATTCTAGGCTCTTCAATTACATTCTTAGAATCTATGATTAATGAGATAGAGGAGTATTGGAACGAAACTGACAAAAATTCAAATGTTGTCGTGGGCGCTAATGAAAATATTGAGCTTATTATAAACCGTTTTCATCAAGTAGCTCGCCAGTTACGGTTGAGGTACAACAGCAGGAAGACTCTTGATATAAACGATGAGTACGACGTACAAGACTTATTTCATGCTCTATTAAAGCTGTACTTCGATGATGTTCGGCCTGAAGAATATACACCAAGTTATGCTGGAGCAAATTCAAGAATTGATTTTGTATTGAAAGAAGAAAACATTATTATTGAAATTAAGAAAAGTAGAAAAACACTTACTGCAAAAAAACTTGGTGAAGAATTGATGATTGATTCACAGCGGTATCAGGCACATCCAGACTGCAAACGGATTATTTGTTTCGTTTACGATCCTGAAGGGTTTATCGCTAATCCTAAAGGTATAGAGAACGACTTGAGTAAAGACACGAATGGTATTCCTGTGTCGGTCTTTATTCGTCCAAAATCGTAAGAAATTGCGAAAAATTTAATACGTTTACTTTCAATTTTTATAATTTCTTAGTTAGGTATACTGAACTGACTCTACGCAACTTGTTATGTGGTTAGATGCCTTAAAATATCACTGAATTGCAGAATAGAAAAACCGCCTAATTTAGGCGGTTTTGAATTTGGAGGGAGCTAAGGAATTGCACCTACGGTACTACTCTCCACAACGGGTTGGCACTAG
>NZ_PJBY01000087.1:0-28969 GCF_002836005.1 Psychrobacter sp. Sarcosine-3u-12 | reverse complement strand
CTCCATTCCTAGTTCCCTTTCCTGTGTTTGATTTTTGTTGTAATAAATAAGGAGCGTTATGTATAGTTAAAACTAAATTTACTGTATTGGAATACTTAATCTCCTCAATCTCTATTAGGCTTTCAATTTCATAAAGCTCAGAACTATTTTTAAATTCTGGATAGCAAGAAAATCTATTTCTTATTTTCTTGATCAAATCTTTTTTTAGTTCTTCTAAGTCCATTAGGTCGTCTATATTATTTCCGCTTTTATCTTTAAAATAATTGTTATGTTCTTTAGTCTTCTCATCATAACCGAATATTATATATTTTTTAGGATTTTTTTGGTTCTCTAGACTTATCGTATTGAACATTGCTGATACATCTTTTAATAATTCATTCCATCCTTCTTCTTTCTTTTTAGACTCACCGTTCCAGTACCAATATGATTTAAATTCTAACCAAGTATTTTCATCACTAGCTACTAAATCTTCAAAAAAATCTATCATCTTTTAAGTCCTTTTTTATTAGTTGGCTGTAGCATGGATTTTCTGAATAAAACAACCTATACGTCATATATAATACGTAGTCAGCTGAGTTCTATGAATTAAAAAATTTGAACCAACCCATAAGACCCTCAACAAATGATGATAATAAATAGAAGCGTTATTATGCATAAAATATTGATAAATGTTGAGTAAAATATAAGCAGCAAAATGCGTTATCTATCTATAAGGCTATTTTTTGCTTGGTTAATAATGATAGCGGCAAGAAATAATCGTCAAATAGTTATCATCAACGGCGTACACCAACCGATTGGCATCATCGATGCGTCTTGACCAAAATCCGGATAAGTTTTCTTTTAAAGGTTCAGGTTTGCCAATGCCTTCAAACGGATTACGCTTACATTCGGTAATGAGCTTGTTGATGCGCTTGAGTGTTTTTTTATCTTGTGTTTGCCAGTATAGATAGTCCTTCCACGCAGCATCTGTCCATGCTAATTGTTCACTCATGATCAGATCTTTTACGTTTATGAAAGCCTTTGAGATCAAGCATTCTCAATATCACTATCTGTAAGCTCATTGTCATCGCTACTACCGTCACTTTTACCACTGCCTTCTGCTGTATCAATTAGTTCACGCGTAACAGTCTTGCCAGCTTTATATTGGGCAATAGAGTCCGCTAAGTGCGCCGCATTGGCAGGTGATTTTAATAAATAAACCGTTTCCATTAGGCTATTATAATAATCGAGAGACATCACTACCGCATCATCCGCATCACGGCGAGTCACGATAGTGGCATTGGCATCGTCATTTACCGTATCTAAAACAGACTTCAAATGCTTTCGGGCTTCTGAAAAACTGATTACTCTCATGAGAGACTCCTATACATGTACAATACATTGTACATTTTACGCTATTGATCAGTAGAACTCAACCCATCCTGATTAGGTGAAGCTATTGTGATCACGAATTTTAAAGTTTGGACTCTTTCTTAAGTTTAAACGAATCTTCGTGTGGCTCAATACTCATACGGAAGGACTGCTTTCCGGTAAAAAAAGCAACCATCCAATTCCAAGTCGTCGCCAAACGATTTTTGGCGGTGCTAAGCGACAAGATATGAATGACAACCCAAGCAAACCACGCAATAAAGCCCTTCAAATGCGATCCGTTAATATCAGCAACCGCAGTGAGACGTCCAATCATCGCCATATCACCGCTATGTTTATAATGAAATGCTTTATCAGTTTTACCGCTTAAATACTTACCGAGATAGGTGCCCTGACTGCTCGCCACTTGACCTAACTGGGGATGACCTTTCGGGTACGCTTCATCATGAGTGGCCAGTGCAATATCGCCAAGTGCGTATATGTCGTTATGATTTATCAAACTCAAATGACTGTCAACCAGTAAGCGCTTACCTTGACCATAATCCTCTGTATCGAGCCCTTGTATAAAATCACAAGTGACGCCTGCCGTCCAGATAAGGTTGTGTGTGTGCAGAGTCTGCCCACTTTGTAGGGTAACCATATGACCATCGTAACTTTTTACAGGATCACTAAAGATCAGATCAACTCTGAATTTCTCCATTTGTAGCTTGGTATACTGTTGTGATGATTCACTCATTGGCGCGAGCAACACAGGATCGGCCGTCACTAACGTTATACCGCCGATATTATCTAATAACTCTGGATACTCTTTATGAAGGGTATATCTACGAATTTCAGACATCACGCCTGCCAGCTCAACACCACTAGGACCACCACCAGCGATGACGATGGACAAGTAGGGCTCACGCTCGGCAACGGGCAATGAAGCCGCATAATTAAACTGTGACAGCATGTGGTTGCGGATACTGAGTGCGTCTTTTATGGTTTTCATTGGCAACGCATGCATGGCTAACTCTTGATTGCCAAAATAATTGGTCTCTGCACCCTTTGCAATAATCAAACGGTCGTAAGAAATCTCACCGGTGTCCAGAGTGATGGTTTTATCTTTAGGATTGATGCTTAAGAGCGTACCTTGACGATAGCGGACATTGTCATAATTTGAGATGTATCGACGTAGCGGATAACTGATATCTGATGACGCTAAAAATCCAGCAGAGACTTGATAGATCAGCGGTGGGAAAAAGTGATAGTCATTACGGTCAACTAAGGTGATACGGTCAGCGCTATATTTGGCCAATTGCTCAAGACAACGAATACCGGCAAAGCCTGCACCAATTAAGACGATATGACGGCGGTTATCTGCTTCTGTAGGTGATTTTTCAGGTAACTGCGCAGATAGCTTTGAGGATAATGATGCTTGGTGACTGCTCAATGGCTGGTTGTTTTTATTCAGCTTGATTTCATTGTCTACGATAAGAGTGCTCATTATATTTCCTTTTTGTCTTTACAGTAATTTGTGAAATAACAGAAGCTGATAGGGGTCAATAAAATAAGGTAATGATTAGGACAATACGTTGTGAACCAAACCAGTATATTATAAATCAACGGGGTTTGAAACCTATAGCAAGAGAACCAAGGCTGAATTTTGTTCATTAATTTAGCGAAAATAAAAAAAGAGCCACTTTTAAAGTAGCTCTTTTTGTACTTAACGTTTTAAAAGATGTAAATCAAAGGCAAACATCTACGCAATATCTAACGTGCCATCGATAAACTCTTTGGCAAAGCGTTGTAGCATACCGCCGGCGTTATACATTTTGACTTCATCAGCGGTATCTAAGCGGCAGATGATAGGGGTTTCAGTTTTGCTGCCGTCGGTACGATTAATGACTAGGGTCATCAGCCCGCCAGCGGAGACGTCACCCGTTACATCAAAGGTTTCCGTACCATCAATGTTTAGGGTATGGCGATCTGTGCCTTTTTCGAACTGTAACGGTAGCGCGCCCATGCCCACTAAGTTTTGACGATGGATACGTTCAAAGTCTTCAGCGACGACGGCTTCCACGCCAGCTAAACGCACACCTTTTGCCGCCCAGTCACGGCTTGAGCCTTGACCATAGCCATCACCTGCGATGATGATGAGCGGCTGCTCACGGTTCATATAGGTCTCAATCGCTTCCCACATGCGCATAATTTGACCTTGTGGTTCCACACGGGCCAGTGAGCCTTGAATAACATTGCCTGCTTCATCACGTACCATCTCGTTCAATAATTTTGGATTGGCAAAGGTCGCACGTTGCGCGGTCAAATGGTCACCGCGATGCGTTGCATAAGAATTATAGTCCTCGCTTGGTAAGCCCATGGTATCGAGGTACTCGCCAGCGGCCGAGTTACCCATAATGGCATTAGACGGTGACATATGGTCGGTGGTGATATTGTCACCCAATACAGCCAATGGACGCATGCCTTTTAGCTTATTCATCGCGGCCATTTTACCTTCCCAATAGGGCGGACGGCGAATATAAGTGGTCATCTCGCGCCAATCGTATAAGGGGCTTAGTGCCTTGCCTGTATCTTTTTTGGCTTCATCAAACATCGGAATATAAACGGCATTGAATTGCTCAGGCTTCACAGCTTTGGCGACGATGGCATCGACTTCTTCGTCATCAAACCAGATGTCTTTTAGATAAACGTCGTTGCCGTTTTGATCCTTACCCAACGAATCTTTTTCGATATCGAAACGAATGTTACCGGCGATAGCGTAAGCGATAACCAATGGTGGTGACGCTAAGAAGGCTTGCTTAGCATAAGGATGGATACGACCGTCAAAGTTACGGTTACCAGAAAGTACCGCCGTGCTGAATAGGTCGCGGTCGATGATTTCTTTTTCGATCTCAGGGTCTAATGCACCGCTCATACCATTACAAGTCGTACAAGCAAAACCAACCACATCAAAGCCGATTTTTTGCAGATCAGGCATAAGTCCAGCTTCTTCTAGGTACATTTTTACCGTTTTTGAGCCTGGAGCTAATGATGATTTTACCCAAGGTTTGCGTAGTAGGCCTTTAGCATTAGCATTACGAGCGACAAGACCAGCAGCAACCATGTTGCGAGGGTTAGAGGTATTGGTACAGCTGGTAATGGCAGCGATAATTACTGCGCCATCTGGCATGAGGCCATCTTCTGGTTGAGGGAGTTTGTCACCCTCACCGTGAGCAATACCTTTAGCAACCAAATCCGTGGTTGAAACGCGAGCATGCGGACGTGAAGGGCCTGCCATATTACGGACAACTGCTGACAAGTCAAATTCAAGCACGCGGTCGTAAACGGCATTTTCCATGCCATCTGCCCATAGACCGGTCTGCTTCGCATATTGCTCGACCAGTTTGATTTGTGCTTCACTACGACCTGTTAGGCGTAAATAGTCGATGGTTTGCTCATCGATATAGAACATCGCAGCCGTCGCGCCATATTCAGGCGTCATATTGGAGATAGACGCACGATCACCAACGGTAAGCGCGCGCGCACCTTCGCCGAAGAACTCAATATAGGTAGAGACCACGCCGGCATCACGTAAAAACTCGGTCATAGCCAGTACCAAATCGGTACCAGTAATACCTTTTTGCAATTTTCCGGTTAATTTAACACCAACGTAATCCGGCAAGCGCATATACGATGGGTTGCCTAGCATGACACTTTCGGCCTCTAATCCACCGACACCGATTGAGATAACACCCAACGCATCAACCATTGGCGTATGGCTGTCGGTACCGACCAAAGTATCGGCAAAGGCTACTTGTTCACCGGCTTTATTGTGTACGACTTGGACGACTGGCGACATTTTTTCTAGGTTAATTTGATGCATGATGCCGTTACCCGGTGGTACGACGTTGACGTTATCAAAGGCATACTGACACCAGTTGATAAAGTGGAAACGGTCATCATTACGGCGCTCTTCGATAGCACGGTTTTTCTCAAAAGCGTTTTCTTCAAAGCCTGCATGCTCAACGGCTAGTGAATGGTCAACAATCAACTGCGTTGGGACGATTGGGTTCACTTTTGAAGGGTCACCGCCTTGCTCAGCGATGGCGTCACGGAGACCTGCCAAATCAACAAACGCAGTCTGACCTAGGATGTCATGACAAACGACGCGAGCAGGGTACCATGGAAAATCTAGGTCTTGCTTACCTTCGATATGTTGCTTAAGTGCAGCGGTCAAATCCTCAGGTGGGCAACGACGCACTAAATTTTCACACAATACTTTTGAGCAGAACGGTAGCTTGTCATAAGCGCCAGCTTCAATGCTCTCAATCGCTTCACGAGTGTCAAAGTAATACAGGTCGGTGCCGGGTAATGGCTTTTTAAAGGGTTCATTCATCGGTTGTACGAGGGCGTTGTCCATAAGTCACCTTTGGCTGTTGGCTGGTTGGAATGAGGGCTAAAAAAGAATAGTTCTTTTAGCAAAATCATCAAGATAAAAGCAGAGTTTGCTAAAAAAACTTTTAAAGCGTTAGAGGTAAGTATTTGTAGGGTGTGATTCATACATAGTTTTAAAACACGTAAGGAAGACACACCCTGCAAATCATCTATATCAAGAAAAATTAACGCGCACTCATCTCTGGTACTGGACGCAATTCTTCACCGGTATATTCTGCACTTGGGCGAATGATACGGTTATTGGCACGTTGCTCAAACACGTGTGCTGCCCAGCCGGTTAGACGCGAACACACAAAGATTGGCGTGAATAACTTGGTTGGAATACCCATAAAGTGATAGGCAGATGCATGGAAGAAATCGGCGTTACAGAACAGTTTCTTTTCACGCCACATGACTTCTTCACAGCGAACTGAAACAGGATAAAGCACTTCATCACCAACGTCAGCGGCTAGCTTCTCAGCCCAACCTTTAATGACGACGTTACGTGGATCTGACTCGCTATAGATCGCATGACCAAAGCCCATGATTTTGTCTTTACGCGCCAGCATACCCATCATTTCTTCTTCAGCGTCATCAGGTGAGCTAAAGCCTTCAATCATATCCATCGCTGCTTCGTTCGCGCCGCCATGGAGAGGGCCACGCAGTGAGCCAATCGCGCCGGTAATGCAAGAATGGATATCAGATAGAGTAGACGCACAGACACGCGCGGTAAAGGTCGAAGCGTTAAACTCATGCTCTGCATACAAGATAAGTGAGACGTTCATTACTTTTTCGTGTAGCTCGTTTGGCTTTTCACCTTTGAGCAGATGCAAGAAGTGACCACCAATCGTCTCATCATCGGTGTCGGTTTCGATACGCACATTGTCATGAGTAAAGCGATACCAGTAGTTGATGATTGATGGGAATGTCGCCAGCATACGATCGGTTTGATCGTTCTCTTGCGAGAAATCAGTTTCCGTCTCTAGGTTGCCGAGCATAGAGCAACCAGTACGCAGTACATCCATTGGATGGGCGTCAGCTGGAATGCGTTCGAGTACGTCTTTTAGGGCTTGCGGCAGACCACGCAGTTTTTTGAGTTTGGCTTGATAAGCCTCTAGCTCGCTCTGGGTTGGCAAATTGCCATAAAGTAGCAAGTAAGCCACTTCTTCAAAAATACATTTATCTGCCAGTTCTGACACATCATAACCGCGATAGGTCAAACCTGAGCCTGATTTACCAACAGTTGATAAAGCTGTTTTACCTGCGACTTGACCGCGTAGACCTGCGCCTGACAATACTTTTGTTGATGGGTTTTGTGCTGCCATGATGAAATTCCTTTTGTTGGTAGCTTTTTTGGGTTGGAAAGGGAGTGTTTATTACAGTTAATTTATAGTTCACTATATAGCTGAGCGCTACATAGGCTCTGGGGCATCTAAATCGACATTACAACGCTCAAATTCAGCATTAATGGGTACGTTTAATACCTCCATAGCGCTGCCTTCACCCTCAGCATTGTTGATCTTCATATACTTGACACCGAGCGGCGATTCCATAAACGTCTGAATCTTAGTCATTTCTTCTGGTGTAGGGTCAGCCATCGGCGTGGCGATTTCTTCGCCGTTCATAGCCCGCAATTGCTCATTACCAAAAGCAATTAGCTTTTTGCCCACATCTGAAGAATAAAATTCGTTTAGCTCATTTAACTCTGCAGCAGTAAACTGGCTCTTATAAAAAGCATCCATCTCAGCCTTGCCCAAGTCTTTGTCGCGCGACTCAAGACAGCTTACTTGTTCGTCATTGAGCGCACCGCTATTAATAATCGGCGTGAATAGTAGGCTGTTGACAGTATCTAGCGTAATCGTTGTCATGACCAAGTCATCTTGAGTGGCAGGTGCGGTAGCATCAACTTCAGCAGTGCTTGCACCACTGGTGGTGTCGTCGGCGGTTTCTGGTGTTTTATCACAGCCCGTCATGAATAATAGCGCCGCAAGCGTGCTACTCAGTAGTGACGTTTTAAGAGCAGTATTAGCAGTAAAAAATGGCATAAATAACCTAAAAGTAGAAGACGGATTTCGAAAAGATAACACACTCAAAGGTGAGCTATCTTTTCAGTGTTGCCAATAACTAACTCTTAACTACTTATTAGCAAATAGCTTGTCTAGCGTCTGCTCAAACTCATGATAATTTAAGAAATCATACAGCTCCATGCGGGTTTGCATGGTATCAACAACTTTTTCTTGGGTACCATCATCCAATAGATGCTGATAAACGTTCAATGCCGCCTTGTTCATCGCGCGAAAAGCAGACAGCGGGTAGAGCGTCATTGCAACACCAACGTTATGCAATTGCTCAGTGGTGTATAGATCGGTCTGACCAAACTCAGTCATATTCGCCAGTACGGGAATATCTAGCACGTCCGTAAATTTACGATACATCTCAATATCTGTTAGCGCTTCGGCAAAGATCATATCAGCACCCGCTTCTTGAAACGCTACCGCGCGTTCGACAGCGGCATCAAGTCCTTCAACAGAAAGTGCATCAGTACGTGCCATAATGACAAAGTCGCTATCAGTTTTGGCATCAAGCGCCGCCTTCAAGCGATCGACCATTTCTGAGATACTGACGATTTCTTTGTTAGGGCGATGACCACAACGCTTTTGGGCGATTTGATCTTCGATATGTACGGCGGCCACACCAGCTCTTTCCATCTTTTTAATCGTTTGTGCGATGTTAAAAGCACCACCAAATCCGGTATCGATATCGACCAATAGCGGTGTTTCTACAGCGTCAGTAATACGGCGCGCATCTTCTAGGACATTATCAAGGCTCGTCATACCTAAGTCAGGTAGACCAAATGAAGCATTTGCCACGCCCGCGCCAGACAGATATAGCGCTTGGTGACCGACTTGGGTCGCCATCATCGCCGTATAAGCATTTATTGTACCTACGATCTGTAGCGGTTGATTGTTATCATTTTTTTGTTTCATGGCACTGCGGAAGCGGGCACCAGCGGATGATGAAGTCATGTCGTAGTCCTTACGTGGAGGGGTAATCTTATCGTTGTTGCCTTTGATTATACCCAATTATTCAAGCCCAAAAAGCAGTGTTTTACGATAATCGTTTAATTTTTATAAATATATAAATTAGTTAAATCAAACCTATTCATTAAGTGAATAGCATTATCTATTTTTATGCGGTTGAGGAAGACTATTATTCATAAACCTCAAAAATTGAATTAGGACAGCTGAGGTGTTTTACATTTAGTTACAATTAACTTTGTTTTACTATAACAACGAAAAAGCCCTAGTAGCTGAGCTAAAAGGGCTTTTTTATTAGCTAAAAGCGGCGTTTCAGCCATTCGCTAAATCTTAAAAACCAGTTAACCAAGCATACCTGCGAGGTTGGCTAAGAATAATAAGGCGACACCGCCTAAGAACAGTAAACTTATAATCGAATAAATATTCATACCTGCTGATAGTTTTTGATGGTTTTTCACTAAAGAGTAGTTCAACCAGCCAAAAATAGGCGCGGACACAAAGGCAGATATCATAGCGAACTTCAACATCGCGCCTAACTGTCCGGCGAAGAAGCTGATAATAATTAAGCCACCGCCAATGGCATAGGTCGTCCAAAAAGCAATCTGCTTCTTATTAATCTCGTGTTCACCTTTTAGCAAACGCCAGCACTCAGCATTGGCACGGCCGTAACCATCCGCACAGGTAATGGTAGTCCCAAACATACACATAAAGGCGACGAAGGCGACTAGCAGTCTTGACCATTCACCGATAGTGGCAGTATACATATTGATCAGCTGATCAATATAAGCGACGCCAGCGGTTTGAATCTCTTGACCGGAGCCATACTGAACGAAAACACCCAATGCTAAAAAGAACAACGCTAAAATAGCAGAAACCAAAAAGCCCACATTAAAATCAAGCAAACCTTGTTTATGAGTGGTGTTGTCCGCTTTTCTCTTTGCCGATGTCCACATCGAGGTGATAGCAGCGAACTCAAGCGGCGCTGGCATCCAACCCATCAATGCGACGATAAATCCTAATGTCGCTAAATTCCAAGGAGACGTCGGGATAAAATCAGGCGTCATCACCGTCGGCTTGCCAGCAGCAATCAGGACCGCTAATACGGTTGCGGAGACCAGAGCAATCATAATCCATTTGGTGACCCCATCAAGCAACTTATAATGACCGGCAATCAGAAAAAACCAGGATACCGCAACGATTATGACCGCTAAACTGATACTAGACAGTCCCACGGAAGCTGGCAGCATAAAGCCCAATATTACCGCCGCAAGTAGTGTCACAGCACCGGTACTAATCACCGCAGATAGGATAGATAAGACAAAATAAATCCATAGATAGGCTTTTGAGCGCTTAGCATAACCGGCGATTAAGCTCTCGCCAGTATCATAGACATAATCTGTACCGAAGCGAAAAAACGGATACTTGAAGACGTTGGCCAAAATAATCATAATGGCCAGCTGCCAGCCATATATGGCACCTGCTTGGGTGGATGAAATCAAATGCGAGCCGCCAATAGCCGCTGTCGCCATTAGAATACCGGGACCAAAGATGCGCCAGCTAAATCCTTCTTGCTGGGCAGCAAGGGTATCTTCAGCGCCTTTATTAGGGGTGCTAGGGTTATGGAATGGTGGTGTGGACATGAATACCTCGAGATGGTTAATACGGCAAATCATCACTTTCCTGTGTCAGTTTGCCAGTGATCATTAGAGAAGCGCTTTATACCATTTGCACAGCGCTTATGTTAAAACGCTAAATATAAAACGATTCATTTTGTATCGACTTTAGCATAACGATGCCGTACAGGAGAATGGTTATTAAAATTATTATTACTATTTGTTTGCATGTCCATTCTAGATAGTTAGCATAATAAGCGATTACTATCAAGTGTCAGGACTGATTATTTTTTGCGGTTCTTTATACCATAATAACTGGCTAATATCTGATAATTTCAGGCTATTCTTATCATTTACGGCATTGAGGTAAATTTTTGCTGCCGATAAGTGATACCGCGCTGCTCATAAACCTGATAGATAGCGCTTAACAGATCTGGGATTTTAGGATGTACAAAGTCTTTTAGCGTATGTAAATAGATAGGAGAGGTGACATTTTCGTGAATCAACCGCTGATAGCTGATTTGTTCCGTCCGCACTGTCTGTAGGCTAGCCGGCACTAAAGTAATGCCTTCACCAGCAGCAACCAAACCAAGAGCGACTTGCAAATCACTCACGGTGGTGGTCATAAAGGGAGAGATGCCATATTGAGCAAATAAATGCAGCAAAGGTTCGGTGATTGGCTCATTTATCAGTGAATGCTCGCTGTTAGGAATAGCGTGTGCTGCGCTACTTTTTGCATCAGTTGTGAACGTCGCTGCCGTCGATGTGCGTGATGTTTTGTTTGAGGTTACTAGGGTTTTGGCGACGGGCAAATGCGTTTGGTGATATAGAATCAAGCGATTATTTGCCAAATCTATCAGGCGCTGTTCACGCACATGCGCTAACGGATGCGCTTTAGGCAGCGCCACCACATAGCGCTCATGACGCAAGAGTATCTGTTGAATCCAAGGATCTTGATGCGCAAAACGACCAAACCCCACATCAATCTCACCATGCTTTAGCGCATCCATTTGCTGATACGAGCTGATATCTTTTAGATTAACCTCGATATCAGGGTTGGACTGTTTGAGGGTGGCGATTACTTCGGGTAGTAGACCATATAGCACCGAGGGTACAAAACCAATATTCAATGCTGCGCTCGGCGCTGATAAGCGCTGGGTCATACTGGTAACGGTATCAATCTCTGTCAATATGGCACTGATTTTATCGTAAAAAAACGCACCGGCTTCGGTCAAGTGTAGTGGTCTGTGATAACGATCTACCAATACCACGCCCATGTCTGTCTCAAGTTGCTTGATGACTCGGCTCAGACTGGGTTGCGATAGTCCTGTCTTGGCGGCAGCGGCGCTAAAACTGCGCAAATCGGCGATAGCAATAAAGGCGTTGAGCTGCTTTAGATCCATGTTGTTATACCTATTACTTTTTTACTCATTGTCTTATTTCTGTATTCATCAGCTACTTAAGAGAAAATAATACGCTATTGGCTATGTTTTGTACCAATAATACGCTCACCTAGCCAAATTATGTTTGAAGCTAAGTAAATGACTAACTATATTAGTGGTTAACGATAGTGTTACAATTTAGCAAGCAATTAGTATCACCCCCTTAATTCTAGCAGTTATCCCATATCAGTAGTATAAACGGGCTTGGTATCATTCTATGAACGACAAAAATAATGACAATAGTGCTGACCTTGAAGAAAAATTGGCTAAAATTGCTAATACCAAGCCACGTAAGCACAAACGCAGCAATAATATCTACGAGCGCTTCATCAATCGTGTTGGCAGTACAGATGAATGTAGTCAGACTGAGGGTAAATCCGACCAATTAACGGCATGGGAAAAAACGCAAAAATCCTCTAGCTATGAGCCTTTAAGTGCAGAAGAGTTACAGTTATTTGCCAGCTCAGAGGCTGAGCAAGAGATAAATGTTGCAGCCTCAAATACCACAACTACAGATATCAGTTTTGATTTTAGTAACGAAGAGTATGTCTTTAACAATAACTCTCCGCTAGAACATAATCAGCAATCATCAAATACAGACTCGTTCAATAACTATCATAGCTATAATTTGAATGAAGATTTGAATGAAGACTTAAACCTCGAACTAGACAGTAATCATATTGAACATACTAATGAGGTAATTGACTTAACATCTACTGATGATACAAGTGCTAATCCAGCTCATGGCGATGACACAATCCTTGAAAATAAGGGCATCGAAAATACAGTCGCTCCCGTTATTGAAGCGATTACAAAACCGCAGGGTAAGCTGGCAAGCAATAAAAAGCCGCTCATTATTGGTGTCGCTCTCGGCACATTATTGGCCGCAATTATTGTGCTCACTTTGAATGCTAGCGGCATTTTATCTGCCTTGACAGAAACGCCTGCTACTGATGCCTCTAAAAATATGGCGAGCGATGTCGAGGACAAAATAAATAATGATATTAATAGCAATGCTCAATCAGCAGCTCAGGCTAAAACTACCTTAAACAAGGCCGCAGTGGTTGATGCTGAGCAATCAACAGCTAGCAATGGCAATCAAACCGCCGCACCGCAAACAAATGCCGCCGCTAATAAAAATAGCAATACAGAGGAAGAGACAGAGCAGTCAATAGACGCATCTGCTGATGGCTCAAGTGGCGATCCAGCCATTACTTATGAGGACTTTAGGAAAGAGTCGCAACGTACATTATACCGTGAGGCCAATGATTGATAATTTTGAATCATTGGTTGGTTACTGTACTTACCCAAGATTTAGAATGTTCAAAACGCCCTAGCTTAAATAAAATTTTATCAGATATTAAAAAATAAACTTCCGTTTATATAAATTCAATATTTCGTACCGTTTGTCAGTCAGTTATAGCGCTCATACCAAAACAACTTGCATAGCATCAATACATTTGTATTATTGAATGTATTGATACGGTTATATACCGTTGTTGACAAGGATTGACTTGGTATTGAGCTATGGAAAGTACAGACAAAAAACACGATTTTGATGACAGTTTTAATGAATGTGTAGAGCTCAGCGAACACCCTGAACACCCTGATAGTGAGCTCAATATCAATACACGCTCGCGTATTGTTTACGAACAATATTTGAAAAAAACCATGCAAGACATGGTACATGAACCAGAGTATTGCTCAGAAAACCCACCATCAAAAACAGCAGATTGTGATACTTATACTTATCATCCCAATATAACAGCTATAGAGGCCGAGTCTGAGCAAACAACGACTTTTCCACCAATTCTCAATAAAACTCAATCATCCGTAGCAAGCACTACAAAATCAAGTACTACAAAACAACTAATAGGCAAGTCTCACAGCAACGTTAAGCTGGTCATTTTGACGGCGGTATCCAGCGCGGTCATTATTGCTGCTACCGTTTTGATGCTTGATATGAATGGTAGCTTAGTGTCTGCCTTTGATCGTGTAACGTCACTCAGTAAACAAACATCAATGACGAGCGCCAATGCGCCAGTCGTTGAGGCTGAGCCAATGGTAAAGACTCAAGAAAATAAGCATGGCAATAAAAAAGAGATAGACAAACAAAGTATCAAACCGAATACAGCAGTAAAAAATGAATCTGCCAGCACTGAGCCAGCGATTACCTATGAGGACTTTAGGGAAGAGGCAAAAAATACCTTATACCGTGACAGTAAAGAGTAAATCCACTTTTCATACTTACCGTATAGATGCACTTTTATCTTAGTTTGGTATTTGAGTGATAAAGTATTGACTATAATTAGTATAAGAAAATCCCCTTCACCTCTTAGGTGTAAGGGGCTGCAGAGAGTGAGTTTTAATGACCTTTAGTGACGTTATTATTTTATATCAATGGATGCTAAACTAAAAAGGCGCAAAGTCTATCGTTAGGCCATATCAATTTCTATGGTTGTCAGGCTTGAATCTTCTGATAATTGGTAAGTTACCACCACATCATCTTCATCACGCTCTACTTGATAAGTCGCAAGCTTTACCTCTGTATCATCCAAGCATTGACCAGTCACAAGATCAAAGCGCTGCTTATAAATAGGCGAGGCGACATAAAGTATCGACTCTCTAATACCGTCGTCGCTCGTCAGCGTCGTACCGCCGATCAGTCCTCTAGATAGAACGTTTGCTCGACTAAAAGGGTCGTAGTTATCAATGGCGAATAACTTGCCTTCTTTGGTACGAAAAATGGCAATTTGCTTGCCGTCAATAAGCGCGCAAACGCCAGTCTCAGGGAGGATGTCTTGCAGTTTACAAACGGTATGCTGGGTCATGGGATTATCCTTAGCGTTTGACTATGAGTAAATAGAAATCAGACTCTAAACACAGCCAGTTCTAAAAAGTGCTAGCGCTGTGTTTAAAGGAATAGGAGAGCATTTAAGCCAGTTCGGTCACTTGGATTTTGACTTTTTCAATATCCGTTGCGGGGCGAATCTGCGCGCGTTCATTGACAAAGACCACGTTATCATCTCCTTGTTCACTATTGACAAAATGACGGAAGCGTTTGAGCTTTTCGCTATCGGTAATGGTGGCTTGCCATTCGCAGACATAATTATCGACTAGCAGCTGCATTTGTGCTTCAAGCTCGTCCGCTATGCCTAAGCTGTCCTCAATAATGACCGCTTGTAGATACTCAAGTCCGCCTTCCAAACTTTCACGCCATTTTGAGGTGCGCTGCAGCTTATCGGCAGTTTTAATATAGAACATGATAATACGGTCGATATATTTGACCATCGTCTCGGTATCGAGGTCGGTGGCGAACAGCTCGCCATGGCGCGGGGTAATACCGCCGTTACCGCAGACGAATAAGTTCCAGCCGTTTTCGGTGGCGATCATGCCAAAGTCTTTGCTTTGCGCCTCGGCACACTCGCGCATACAGCCTGACACACCCATCTTAATCTTGTGCGGCGAGCGCACGCCTTTGTAGCGATCCTCGAGCCTAATCGCCAGACCCATACTGTCATCCACCCCGTATCGGCACCAGTCATTACCGACACAAGACTTGACGGTACGTAGCGACTTACCATAGGCATGACCGGTCTCAAAGCCAGCGGCTACCAGTTGTGTCCAGATATCAGGCAACTGCTCCATACGCGCGCCAAATAGATCTACGCGCTGACCACCGGTGATTTTGGTATATAAGTTAAACTCTTTGGCGACTTGCCCAAGAATGATAAGCTTATCGGCAGTAATCTCGCCGCCCGGTACTCTTGGTACCACTGAATAGGTGCCGTCCTTTTGGATATTACCCAGATAATAGTCATTGCTGTCTTGTAGCGGGGTCAGCTCAGGTTTGAGTACGTAATCATTCCAGCATGACGATAAAATAGAGGCGACGGTTGGTTTGCAAATCTCGCAGCCATGACCACTGCCATGTTCGGTGAGTAGCGCATCAAAGGTTCGAATACCATGCACCCGAATTAAGCTATATAACTCCTGACGGGAGTAGGCAAAATGCTCGCACAAGTCGTTATTGACCTCAAAGCCTAAGGTAGTTAATTGGTAGCCTAAAGTGTCCTTAACCATGGGCGCACAGCCACCGCAGCCCGTGCCAGCATTAGTGACCGCTTTGACATCGCCAATCGAGTAGGCACCATTGTCGACTGCAGCGCAGATAGCGCCTTTGGTGACGTTATAACAAGAGCAAATCGTTGCCGTATCAGGCAGGTTTTCTATACCCATCGTCGGTTTTTCGACATTAGGCAGTATCAAACTCTCAGGATGAGCGGGCAAGTCGATATCATTGAGATACAGCTGCAATAAATTATTATAATCCTCAGTATCACCAACCAATACCGCACCAAGCAGGCGTTTGTTATCAGCGGTCGTGACCAGCTTTTTGTAAATGCCCTCTGCTGGGTTTTGATACAGATAACTCAATCCGCCCTCTGTAATACCATGCGCATCGCCAATACTACCAACATCGACGCCCATGAGTTTGAGCTTGGTGCTCATATCAGCGCCTATAAATACTTGTTCACTGTGACCTGCGATTTGAGCGGCGCAAATGCTCGCCATACTGTAGCCCGGCGCGACCAAACCAAACACTTTATTGTCCCATACCGCACATTCGCCAATGGCATAAACGTGCTCAGCATTGGTGCGACAGTGCTCATCAATTAAGATACCACCGCGTGCGCCCATCTCAATACCGCAATCAGGGTTGCTCTTTATAATATCGTCTTGCGGACGAATACCTGCGCTAAAGACAATCATATCGGTATCGAGCGAGGTATCATCGGTAAATTGCATGGTCAGATGACACGCATCAGCGCCGTCAGTATTTGGATTGGCTATTATCTCTTTGGTGTTTTTACCTGTCAAAACCGTGACACCGAGCGCTTCGATTTTACGTTTTAAAATATCACCACCAGCGGCATCAAGCTGAACACCCATCAGCTGCGGCGCAAATTCTACAACATACGTCTCTAGTCCTAAGGTAACCAAGGCTTTGGCTGCTTCTAAACCGAGTAGACCACCGCCCACCACCACACCTTTTTTGACTTTGGGCAATTGGGCAATAGCCAATATCTCATCCAAATCCGCAATAGTGCGATAAACGTGGCAGTGCGGATGATCGCGTCCTGCGATAGGCGGCACAAATGGGTAGGAGCCTGTGGCCAGTACCAGCTCGCTATACTCAATCTGCTCACCATCTTCTGTGGTAATAGATTGGGCGCTTGAGTCAATATTAACAATGCGTTGATTGAGATGCAGTTCGATATTTGATGACTTGTAAGCGCTAAGATCAACTAAATTAAGCTTGCCAGCATCTTTGTGCTCAAAATAGCTGGATAGATAAACGCGGTCATAAGCAGGGCGATCCTCTTCAGCGAATACATGAATCTCAAAACGCTCATGTAGGCCTTGTTCTATGGCGCGTTCAACGAAATGGTGCCCGACCATACCGTTACCGATGACGACTAGCTTAGGCTTACTGGTTGTATTCATTGCTGTGTTACTCATACATTTATCCTCAATAAAGGGTTGTCTAAATATTGCGGTCTAACGGTTGTGACGAAGAGTAATATTTAGTGCCTACCTCCATTACTGATTCAATAACTGTGCCAAGCACCAAAGGTGCGCGCAGCTTCTTCCCTTTATGAGTCGCTAATAATGTGAGGATGAGTGCAGTGCACCTAGTCTGTTTATAAGTAATCAAAGCGCTAAAAGCCCTAAAAGAGATTGGGATAATAAAGAGTGGCTAAAAACGACTACGCTTTAAAAAGTGGCAACAGCGTTCAGTTATGCACCAAAATAGATGACGTGATGCACCATATTGATTACTAATGGCGCTATTAGTATTTTTTATTGATATAACCGAATCAAGATAGTTTTTATTATTAATGAAATATAGTTAATCTTTTCATTAAGGCTTGAATGTCTTTGATAGCAAGGCGTAGACCCTTTTATTTATAATTAGGATATATAACGATAATCACCACTAAGTCTTCTACTGGCACAGCCATTGCACCGCCCTAAGTGTTCTAACTGATAAGTTTTTTCACCATTACTTATTATGACAACTGTAAAGTTAGCCACTTAAGGAACTCGTTTATGTCATCATCGCCAACCTCTAAATCTGCTGTGCCAACACAAGATAAGCTCAATATTTTCTCCTTTAAAGATAAAAATAAGATTCTACATTTAGGCTGGATCGCTTTTTTCTTAACCTTTTTTGTCTGGTTCAACCACGCGCCTTTTTTGTCTGCCATTGGTGAGACCTTGAATTTGAGCAAAGATCAAATCAAAACTTTGCTGATATTGAACGTCGCGCTCACCATACCTGCCCGCGTCATTATCGGTATGCTGACTGATCGCTTTGGGCCACGACTCGTCTACACCGCCATTTTAGCTATTGGCGCGATTCCCTGTTTTACCTTTGCTTTTGCGCAAGATTACAACACTCTTGCCTTGTCTCGGTTCTTGCTAGGCTTCGTTGGGGCAGGCTTTGTAGTGGGTATTCGCTTGATGAGCGATTGGTTCCCTGCCAGTGAGCTGGGGACGGCTGAAGGCATTTATGGCGGCTGGGGTAACTTTGGTTCCGCTGCGGCTGCATTGCTACTACCAACGGTTGCTATTGCTGCCGCTGCTATATTAGGCGGTGATGAAGGCTGGCGTTATGCGACGGCCACCTCGGGGGTGGTGATGATGCTGTATAGCGTGATTTTTTATAAGATGGTGCGTGATACGCCCAAGGGTGCCACCTATTTTAAACCCAAAAAATCTGGCGCGATGATGGTGACCTCAACCGGCGATTTTTGGCTGATGATGACCTTTAAGCTACCGATGTATTTGGCATTAGCACTCTTAGCGTGGAAGCTATCACCAGAGGGTGTCAGCTTACTCAGTCAGGCGACTGTGAACATAGTCTATATCGGTCTGACCCTGCTATTTATTTATGAGTTTGTCAGCAGTTACCGCTTTAATAAAGAGGTATTTACGACGCCGGTGCCAAAAGCGCAGCGTTATGATTTCAAGCAAGTGGGTATTTTAAACATTTTATACTTTGCCACCTTTGGCTCGGAGCTGGCGGTGGTGTCTATGTTGCCGCTGTTTTATCAAGAGACCTTTAATCTATCGATTGTCATGGCAGGGGTGCTCGCCTCAAGTTACGCCTTTATGAATCTGATGTCGCGTCCGGGCGGTGGCTGGCTAAGTGATAAGTTTGGGCGCAAGATTACCCTACTGATTTTGACCGCAGGACTAGCAGTCGGCTATGTACTGATGGGTATTGTCGACTCGACGTGGCCGATTGCACTGGCGCTACTCATCACCATGTTTTGCTCGTTCTTTGTACAAGCCGGCGAGGGCGCAGTCTTTGCGGTCATTCCGCTGATCAAGCGCAGTATGACCGGACAATTCGCGGGCATGACAGGGGCATATGGCAATGTCGGCTCAGTGGTTTATCTGACCGTACTCAGCCTCGTCTCCTACCAAGCGTTCTTCTTTGTCATTGCGGCAACCGCCGTGGTTGGATTCATAGCGCTATTCTTTTTAAAAGAACCTGAAGGCGTGATTGTTGAAGAGATGCCTGACGGTAGTTTTGCGCAGATTCAGGTAAGCTAACTATGCAAAAAGATACAACGCTAAACGCTCAAAGTATAGATACAACGAGCCATGACGGTGCGCATGAAGCACTGTGGTGGCTGGATTTTTATACGACAAAAGGACGTAAAGCTGAAAACCAAGACAGCTTGCTGGTGACCACTTGTCTGCCATATCGCAAGATAGCTGAGACTATTGGTATCAATAACCAGCATTATCACGCCCCTTTATTGGTATTGATAGCCGATGGCGTTAGCGCTTGTCAGTTTCCCAAACAGGCCAGTCGATTGGTGGTTAATACGGTGGCTCATCACCTGACTTTAGCGCTTGAAAACACGCTGCTTGATAAAACAGTATCGACAAGCTTTGATGATCATCAAATCGCTAGCCTAATTAAAATAGCGGTGAACAAAGCCAACGATGCGCTGTATTTCCCGCAGGTTCATCAGCGCGTACCGCCTTTGTTGTCCACTTTGTCAGGTCTGCTATGCATCGGCGATCGCATCCATTTATTCCATACGGGAGATTCGCGCATTTATCGTATCGATAGCAATAGCTCGACAGTGCTGACCAAAGACCACCGTATCCATCGTGGTCTAGATAAAGGGGCGCTGTCTGCGGCTATCGGCGCAGATATGTACATTGAGCTGCAGCAGTCGGTGTTTACCTTGCATCAAGAGGAATGTCTGGCACTAATGACCGATGGCGTCTATGAGTCTATTAACGACGCAGAGCTTGAGTTTGAGCTGTGTACAGCAGCACGAGCGCTAGGTACATCAATGGAGACGTCAAAGCTGGCGGCTGATATTTCTATCAGTCAAAACCTATGCGAGCAGGCGTTTAATGACGGCAGTCATGACAATTTAACGATGATAATACTCGGTATAAAGGCGCAATTACTCCATAAAAAAAAGACAGGCGACGGTGATCATACTAACGACAGTAGTGACAATGTAAATAATGACAATGGTAATAATGACCCGTTTGCCCTTCACGATATCTATCGTTATCAGTTATTAACGGGCTTAGACGTTGGCGCACGGATCGATGGCTTCATAGTCGTTGAGGTGATAGCGCGTACGGCTCGTAGCGAAGTGTATTTAGTCGAGGACGAGTATAAACGGACATTCGTTATCAAGTCCCCAAGCCTAAATACTGTAGCAGATGGCAATTATCTACGCGAGTTTTTAAAGGAGCGCAGCATAGGGCTTAGCCTATCCAAACATAAGCGAGCAGGCGAGAGCGCTTATAATCAAGCTGACCCTAATACCTTTACAGACACGCATAGCGCATCAAATTACAAAGCCGGTTTAAGCAAAAACCTAGCACATAGTGTGTCAGGCTTGCTGCGCTATTATCCTGTGCCTGCCAGCAGCCACTATCTGTATCACTTGACTGAATACATTGAAGGCGAGAGTCTAAGAGCTTTTATTGATCGTCACGCACCGTGTGATGTGTGGCAAACTTATGATTTACTCACCAAGATCGGTATGGCAGTGCGAGTGATGCATCGGCACTACCTGTTGCATCAAGATATCAAACCTGAAAACATCCTAATAAGCGCTGATGGTGCGATCAAACTGATTGATTTTGGTTCGGCAAGCTCCTCAATACTCAAAGACAGCACCAGACCTCCCAACGGCGATCTACATTACGCTGCACCAGAATATTACAGCGATGCACCAAAAGGAGTGCACTCTGATCTATTCTCTATAGCGGTGATTGGTTACGAGCTGCTAACTGGCACTCGTCCTTTTAGCTCGCAAGCACTCATGAATGCGACTCAAACCAACCAGACCTTAATCCTGCCGACCGAACGTTTACGCAAGTACCGTGTACCCGCTGCTAGCCAGCAAGCGTTATTGCGTGCGCTGCATCCTAATACCCAAGCTCGCTACCAAGCGATTGGCGAATTCCTACAGGATTTTAACCCTGATAATGCTAGCAATACTAGTGAGCCTGAACCGCTTATTGTCCGCCGTCCACTACTGGTATGGCATAGCATTTGCTTTATTGAGTTTGTACTCATTTTATCGCTGTTGGCTTATTTCACATAAGGTGAGCTTTAACCAAAAATGATATGACACGCTATATATTTACTACTGTACATTGCAGCTAAGGAATACTCTTATGATGTCGTCATTGGTATCAAATGATCAAGCACCACTTACAACTAAGAACTGCCAGAAGTCCAAAACCACACTACATGCTAGTGCTGACAGTACAGGCATCGTCATCATTGGTGCGGGTATGGCAGGCAGCCGTTTTGCTATTGAGCTGGCGCGCGCCCGGCTGCAAACGGCGTCGGAAAATTCAAGCTCTTTACCGATAACGCTTATCAGCAAAGAGCAACACGTAGGCTACAATCGTATTATGCTGTCCCCTGTACTAGCAGGCGATACCGTGTTTGAGGATACTTATCTTTACGACCAAGCAGAGTATGAGCAGCTTGGTATCACTGTGCTTGCAGGTGTCAGCGTCGATGCGATTGATAGCGCTCAGCAGTTAATAGAATTGGATAATGGGCAGACGCTAACTTATGCCAAGCTAGTACTAGCAACAGGTTCGAGCGCGCGTGTTATTCCTTTTCCCAATCATGATGCTATAGGCGTTCACGTCTTTCGTGAGGTCGCCGATGTTAAGGCGCTCAGCCAGTATGCGCGTCAAGCTAAGATAGGGATAGTCATTGGTGGCGGAGTCTTAGGGCTGGAGGCGGCTTGTGCATTAACCGCACAGGGGGCGTCGATGACCGTTGTACACATGGATGACTATGTACTTAACCGTCAACTTGATTTGCCTGCTGCTACCTTATTGCAAGCAGAACTGGTCTCTCGCGGTATCAGGCTAGAAGTCTCGGCTATTACCGAACGTATAGTGACGACAGCCAGCAAGGTCTGCGGGTTATTGCTACAAGACGGGCGCACCTTGCCTGCTGACTTTATCGTAATGGCAGTAGGCGTCGTGCCAAATGTAGCACTGGCAAAGGGCAGTGGTCTTGAGGTCAATCGCGGCATTATCGTTGATAATTATATGCGCACTAGTTGCCCCAATGTTTATGCTATTGGCGAATGTGTGGAGCTGGACGGTGAGCTGTTTGGGATGGTCGCGCCCGTCAATCAGCAAGTCGATACTTTGGTTTCTGTATTAAAGGGCGCTTTATTAAAAGATACTGTATTAGAAAAAACCCTATCAAAAAATACTGTGCTTAAGGACTCTGTGTTAAAAGACGAAGGGATAGTAGTTAACAGCTCAGAGCCCAAAAAAAACTGGCAGCCCTTTATTAGCAAACCTTTATCATTAAAACTAAAGGTATCTGGTATCAGTGCTTTTTCAGCAGGACAAGTTGATTTTGATGAAAGTGATGCCTTAAATATAGAAACCATCACCTATCAGCAAACCAGCATCAACCACTATCACCGCCTCTACTTGCGAGACAACAAGCTCGTCGGCGCGGTACTCTACGGTGAGGTAAATGAAGGCGGTTTTTACAGTGAACTGGTTAACAGTAGCACTGATATTACAGCGATAAGAGAGCATTTAATCTATGGTGCGGCCTACTGTGATCTAAAAAAAATAACGGCCAATAGCGACGCTAACAATGAAAATATAGATGTGACGCTTACTACTAAGATAAACAATGATGGCCAATCAGATTTACGAAATACAGGAGTCGCATCATGAGTGATTTGGTTTTAGATAATAAATCAAACGTCAATCAAGTGCCAAAGACGCCTATCCGCTTACCTGATAAGCTCTTAACTGATAACCTCGTTAAAACGCCACCTACTGACCCCTTAAAAACCTCTCGCATTGCGACTTATACTGAAGAATCTACCTCTACTATACGTACTACCTGTCCTTATTGCGGCGTAGGCTGCGGGGTCTTAGCTCGGGTTGATACGGCTGGCACTATCAGTGTAACAGGCGACCCTGAGCATCCTGCCAATTTTGGCAAATTGTGCTCAAAGGGCAGTGCGCTGGCACAAACGCTGGGAGTTGAGCACCGATTGACTGAGCCTTATTATCAAAACAAGCTGATGTCTATGCAACGACAACAGGCTATACCAATAGCGCCATTAGATATAGCTTCTAGTAATAAAGCTATAAACGCATCTGCGACAAAAGCGCTCATAGAAAATACGGATTGGGACACGGTATTAGAAGATATTGCTCAGCGCCTAAATGACACTATTACCAAACATGGTCGAGACAGCATTATGTTCTATGTCTCAGGGCAGCTATTGACTGAAGATTATTATGTCGCCAATAAATTTATCAAAGGCTTTATCGGTAATAACAATATCGATTCTAACTCCCGTCTATGTATGTCATCAGCGGTGGCAGGACACAAACGTGCGTTTGGCGCTGATATCGTCCCCAGTAACTACGAGGATTTGGAAGCTTGCGATTTATTGGTGCTAGTCGGCTCCAATATGGCTTGGTGTCACCCTATATTGTTCGGGCGTTTCCTTACTGCCAAAAAAGCGGATGCTAATAAAAAACTTATAGTCATTGACCCGCGCCGTACTGACTCTTGCGAGTTTGCAGATTTACATTTGCCTATCGCTGCGGGCACCGATACGCATTTATACAATGGACTACTGCATTATCTTAGCGAGCAAGAATGCGCAGATGAGGCTTATCTTGAGTATGCGAGCGGTGTTGATGACGCTTTGAGTGCGGCTAAAACATGGAGCATTGAGAAAGTGGCAAGCGCTTGCCAAGTCAGTATCCAAAGTATTCGCCAGTTCTATCAGCTAGTCGCTAGCCATGATAAGACAGTGACCGCGTTTAGTATGGGCGTCAACCAGTCCAAAAGCGGCACTGACAAGGTCAATGCCATTATCAATACCCATCTACTGACAGGGCGGGTCGGCAAAGTAGGGGCTAGTCCGTTTTCACTTACTGGTCAGCCAAACGCCATGGGCGGGCGTGAGGTCGGTGCGCTATCCAATCTATTAGCCGCGCATCTAGAGTTGAATAACAGCGTACATCGGCAATGGGTAGCTGACTTTTGGCAAACGCCGCAGCCTATAGCACCAACAGCGGGTATCCAAGCTTGCGATGCTGCAGAGGCGATTTTGGATGGACGTATCAAAGCCATTTGGATTATGGCGACCAATCCTGTGGTGAGCTTACCTGAAGCCGACAGATTTCGCCAAGCGCTCGCTCACTGCGATTTGGTTATTGTGTCTGATTGCTCGGTAGACAGTGATACGGTGCACTGCGCGGATATTGTCTTGCCAGCGCAAGGTTGGGGTGAGAAATCAGGTACAGTGAGCAACTCTGAGCGGCGTATCTCACGCCAACGCACCTTGATGCCTGCGCTCGGTCTTGCCAAGCCCGACTGGTGGATACTCTCGAAAGTCGCTACGCGTATGGGGCTGGCAGGCTTTAATTATCAGCATCCTAGCGAGATATTCAATGAGCATATAGCCCTGACTGCCTTTAAGAATGATTTTAGCCAGCCTGCATCTTCAACCAATCAACCGCGCTATCTGAATGTAGCAAAAGATTTGTCAGTGATGCATGTTAGCTCAAAGCTAGATAGTCATCATAAGAGCCAAAAGACCATCTTACCTTTCTTAAGTCATGACGACTATGAAACCATGACGCCCTTTCAATGGGGCGGTGCGCGCATCGTGCCCCTGCAAGCCAACCTTATCGCTATCACGCCAGCCGCCAAGGCCAGCTTGCCCAATCTGCATCAGTATCGCTCAAAATCAAAAGTGAATAATAAGAAAAGCGATAACAGGAGCGCTACTTCTGAGTCTGATAGTGATAAATTACTGACGGTACCTCTACGACTAATTACCGGCAGACTACGCGATCAGTGGCATACCATGACGCGTACGGGACTGGCGTCGCAGCTCAATCAGCATGAGTCAGTACCGACGCTAACCCTGCATCCCGATGATGCCAAAAAACTCAGTATCGATAAGGATGATTATGTGCAGTTGCATCCTCGCTATGAAAGTAGGGAAAAAGATAGTGAGTCGATTGATGCAAATGAGCACGCTAAGGTACTGGCACAAGTCGCCATCAGCGATAGTATGCGCATCGGTGATGGCTTTATGCCGATGCACTGGAGCGATGCTTTTGCTAGCTTTGCCCGCGTAGGTACGCTCATTCCAACCGTAGTCGATCCGCATTCAGGGCAGCCTGAGCTTAAAAACTCAGCCATTTTTATCAGTCGCGTACCGATGCAGACGCTTGGCAAGATTTTGGTGCATCCTAATCTCCAAGACGCCATGCTGGTGCATTTGCAGGCTATAAACAGTCGTCTTGCGCAACAACAGCGAGACCAATTATCAGAGCAAGCATCGTTTTCAAATTTAAATACAGAGAATGATTCGTCCTATTTAGTATTGCCAGCGCTGACATGGAGTATCAGTCGGCAAGTAAATAGTGTCTTAATTACTTTAGCTAGTCCAATTAATAACGTTGTCGAACAATTACTCGACCCTAACTTTTGGCAACAGTTTATCGACACCTATCAACATGATCTAACAGATAAATTGTTGCTTAATAGCGCTTTTACCCTTAATCAACTGGCAGGACAACTGCGTTTTATCTCAACGCAATCGGATACGAGTAATGTAGAGATAGATGGTCGCACACCAGATATTATCAGCGCTACAAGTGCTACAAAAGATAACGTCCAACTACTGCTCGTGGCTTACTTCGCTCCAGAAATGACGCAACTGCCGAGCAGTCATTGGCTCGATAGCTGCTTTGCCAGTACCGAGGCGATACCCGTTGATCAGCACTATAAGTGGCTGCTCGCAGGTCGTCCAGCCACAGGTTATATCGACCCAGGTCCATTGGTATGCTCGTGTATGGCAGTCGGAGAAAATATCATTATTAATGCAATTACCAATGAGCAGTGTCGTAGCGCGCAAGCGGTTGGCAACGCTTGCCGAGCGGGTACCAACTGTGGCTCATGTATCAGTCAGATTAATGAATTGATCGCACAGTACGCGCATAGTACGCGCCACTTATGCAAACTTAGAGAGGCAAATGGCACATCACTTGCAACTGATAAGTACTACTAATGGTAAGTCAGTTACCGTTTAAAAGGACTGTTATCAGGGCAACCAAGTCATTCAAGTTATTTGTTCGTCAAGTATTCACTTTGCTGTATTCATACTGTTATTAGGAGCTATCGCCATGAGTCATTCATCTGTATTTGTTCCAAACCTTGCAACCCATAATTTGGCGAATCAAAATTGTGCTCAAAATGCTAATTCATTAAATAGACAAGACTCTGTATGTACAGGCGTAGTCTATTTAGTTGGCGCAGGCTCGGGTGATCCTGAGCTATTAACGCTAAAAGCCTTGCGTGTGATGCAGCGGGCAGACGTCGTACTCTATGACAGTTTGGTCTCGGAGGATATTTTAGATATGTGCGCGCCGAGCGCCGAAAAGATATTCGTCGGTAAACGCAGATCCAATCATGCCTTACCGCAAGAAGGCATCAACGAGCTACTCGTTAAGCATGCGCTGGCAGGCAAAACAGTCGTCAGACTCAAAGGCGGCGACCCTTTTATCTTTGGGCGCGGCGGTGAGGAGCTCCAAGAAGTCGTGCGCCACGGCATTCGCTTTGAGTCTATCCCCGGCATCACGGCCGCCAGTGCCGCTGCGAGCCGAGCAGGTATCCCATTGACCCATCGCGATCATGCGCAGTCTGTCAAGTTTGTCACTGCTTGCAAAAAGGCAGGCGCGCCTAACAACGACTATCATGAGCATCTAGATAGCACGCAAACGGTGGTGTTTTATATGGGTTTGCATCGGTTAGATGAGATGACTCAGGGATTGATGGCTGCAGGTCGCGACAGCGAGACGCCTTTTGCTATTATTAGCCATGCCAGCTTACCCACGCAGCAGTTACTTATCGGCACGCTTGGCAATATTTCTAGTCAGCAAGCGAGCGCGAATTTGCCAACCCCTGCGCTTTTAATTATGGGCGATGTGGTGACCTTATATCATGAGTTTGCCGCCTACAATCTTGGCGCTTTGGGTAAAAGTGTATTTGCTAACATTGAAAACACTGTAACGACTAAAATTACGGAGGTAACTTAATCAGCTGTCCTGCACGAAAACAGTGCGTAGACAAAAGATAATAATAGTATCGGCATTCATGATTTTTTATTAATAGTGGCTTAAGTTTTAGCAGCTTTTCTTCCCAGTCCCATCTTCACATTTGCCAATATCAGTCCGGATAAAATGAGCGTCATCGCCAGCATTTTCCACCACGTTACTATCTCTCCTGTGAACAGCACTGAAGTTGCCATACCGAATACAGGCACCAGTAGGGCAAAGGGCATAACCTTAGAGGCTATATTTTGCGCCAGTAGATGCGCCCATAGTCCAAAGCCAATCAGGGTTGAGATATAGACAATAAACCCAAGCGATAGCCAAGACTTAATCGATGCCTGCGTAAATGTCGCAAGCTGCCATGCTTCGGTCTCGAATAGTAGAGATGATAACGTCAAAATCACACAAGCGATCAGACCGCCCCATACTACCAGTGCTAGCGCAGACAGTGCCGATGTCTTATTTGAAGCTTTATTATTGCTATTAATAGGCGAGGTAGTAGAGGTGTTACTAATGCTTTGCTGTGTTGAGGCTTGTTTTGAAGCAATATTGCCAAAGCTCCAACCTATGGCCGCAATCAAGATACAGATAAAACCAATCAAAGGCATATCACCGCCGAGATTGAGTGCAATGACACCCAGTCCTAGCACACCGACCACCATACCGATGATTTGCATGCGACTCACCGCTTCACCCAGTATGACAAAAGCCAGTAATACGGTGATAAAAATCTGAACCTGTAGCAATAACGCCGTCAATCCTGCCGATGCACCCAAATGCATGGCGGTGAATACAAAGGCATATTGCATGACAAAGGTACCGATGGCATAAATAAATAGCGTACGGTTGAATTTAGGTGGCTTGAGGAACAAAACCAACGGCACGGCAGTAAAGAAAAAGCGTAGGGCAGTGAGCATTAGTGGTGGAAAGCTTTCAAGCGCCCATGCAATAAAGGTAAAATTCACACCCCATATAAAGGTAACCAATACGGCTAAGGCAATGTGGATTGGGGTCATCAGATTATCCTAAATAATGATTATTAATTGACACTAAATTGTTGAGTTTGGGCGTGATGGAATTGACCAGTACAAATACAGCCTATGCCGTATGCTGCCGTCAAATTTTACAGTTAAACACACTAATCCTTGTTTAGACTCTAAATCGCAATCAATCGATTATACTCAAACTAGGGCGTGTCCTCATTTTGACGATGTTTGGCAAGATTTACCTCATTTTTATCGCCATTTAGATTGCTATCGGTTGAACTGAGGACACGCCCTAGAGCGACTTAAGAGCTTATCACTTCCCTTAATAGTCAATAAAAAAGCAGACATCATAATCGATATCTGCTTTTTTGTATTTCAAAGTCGCTTTTTAAGTCATTATTTTTAAG
>NZ_PJBY01000086.1:0-29888 GCF_002836005.1 Psychrobacter sp. Sarcosine-3u-12 | reverse complement strand
TTTTAAAAAATGTTGCTCTAGACAAACCCTATCTAAGCTCACCTATGCAATCCTACAATAAAATGTCATTAACTCGTCAATTCTTATGGTCGATTTCTGCCATTCACCTATCAAAACCATCCCATTACGAATAAAAGCCATAAAAAGCCGCAAATGACTTGCAAAATCTGAAAATCTACTTATAATAGGTCGCCTCAATAGGGGTATAGCCAAGTTGGTAAGGCATCAGGTTTTGATCCTGACATCCGTTGGTTCGAGTCCAGCTACCCCTGCCATTTTTAGTTCGGATTGCTGTTTTATAGCAATTGACAACACCTTTCCTATTTCGGTATAGTTCGCAATGAACACCGTTAGGGAACGCCGTCTTAGACGGTTAATAGGTAACGACGCTAGTCTAATTTTTTATTAGTATTCAGCGCTCGTACTGCCTAGTACATTACAGGGGTATAGCCAAGTTGGTAAGGCATCAGGTTTTGATCCTGACATCCGTTGGTTCGAGTCCAGCTACCCCTGCCATTTTTTACTGTAATAGTAGTCTTCAATATTTTTCATCACTCTTTTCTATATTTGGGCAGTTAGACACTGCTTAGCGGTCGCTGCTTGATTTAATCAATAGGACTTCAGTCATGCCTTATTTGGCAATTTTTACGGGCAACGCCCATCCTGAATTAGCGAAAACCGTCGCCGACCACCTACACATCCCTCTTGGTAAAGCTGACATCACGCGTTTTTCTGATGGCGAAATTGCGGTGGAAATCAAAGAGCACGTGCGCGGTAAAGACGTGTTTATCATGCAGCCTACTTGTGCACCGACCAACGACAACTTGATGGAAATCATGATGATGGCCGATGCCTTGCGTCGCTCTAGTGCTGGCCGTATCACCGCTGTCATGCCCTACTTTGGTTATGCCCGTCAAGACCGTCGTCCGCGTTCAGCGCGTGTTCCTATCTCGGCCAAAGTCGTCGCTGACATGCTCAACATCGTCAGTATCGATCGCGTCATGACCGTTGATTTGCACTCAGATCAAATTCAAGGTTTCTTTGATATCCCAGTCGATAACATTTACGGCACGCCTGTGCTGCTAAACGACCTCAAAAAGCAAGATTATGACAATATCATGGTCGTCTCTCCTGACGTCGGTGGTGTCGTTCGTGCCCGTGCTATGGCCAAACAACTAGGTGATACTGACTTAGCCATCATCGATAAGCGCCGTGCGCGTGCCAACGAATCACAAGTGATGCACATTATCGGTGATGTTCGCGACCGTGATTGCGTCATCGTTGATGATATGGTCGATACTGCAGGCACATTATGCAAAGCTGCTGAAGCATTGAAAGCAAATGGTGCACGCCGCGTATTGGCTTACATTACCCACCCAGTCTTATCGGGTAATGCGCTAAAAAACATCAATGAATCTGCATTGGATGAGATTGTGGTCACTGATACGATTCCTTTATCTGACGCCGCCAAAGCTTGTAGCAAAATTCGTCAAGTAAGTATCGCCCCGATGCTGGCTGAGAGCTTGCGCCGTATCAATAACGAAGAATCTATCAGTGCGATGTTTGACGCTTAGGTAACGCTTAAGATTGTCCGTTACTAAAAAATCTGTTAAAAAAACGCCAAGTTTTATGACTTGGCGTTTTTTTTAATCACTTTTCGTTGTTTATTGTATATTCACTTTAAATAGCCATTTCACGTAGGTCTTTATTATTGTTAAAGAATCACGTATAATGCGCGCCTGTATTCATCATTAGCTAATCTTTATTATTTTTAGGTATTTTTATACTTAGCGACATGATTGATACTTTCTAAAGTATTGATTATCCAGTGATAGACTGGTCGCAAGTCTGTTATTACTGGTAGATACTTCACATACTCTCTATAGGATTATATCCATGAGCATTAATCATTTTGAACTAAACGCCATTGATCGTGCTGCTGAACTACAAGGTAAAGGTGCGAGCCGCCGCCTACGTAAGCAGAATCTTGTGCCTGCTATCATCTATGGTGGTAACGAAGAGCCAACAGCGATCTCTATCAAGCTTAACGAGTTGGTAAAATCACTTGAATTCGAAGCCTTCTTCTCGCACATTTTGACCATCAATGTTGACGGCGAAGAGCATCAAGCCGTTATCAAAGACTTGCAGCGCCATCCAGCTAAAGGCTTCCCAATGCATGCTGACTTCCAGCGTATTGTGAAAGGTCAAAAAATCCACATGAATGTTCCTGTGCATTTCACTGGTCGTGAAGATGCGCCGGGTACTGCTGCTGCTGGTGTACTATCAACGCTAGTATCTGATATCGAAATCATCTGCCTACCATCACAGCTACCTGAATACCTAGAAGTAGATGTATCTGGTATGGAAATCGGTGATTTGTTCCGTTTATCAGACATCAAACTTCCTGAAGGTGTTGTTATTCATGAACTTGAACTAGAAGACGGTCATGATCGCACGATCGTTAACATGCAGCCACCAACGGTTGAAGAAGTTGACGAAGACGCTGAAGAAGTGGATGCAGCTGACGTTCCAGCCACTGAGCAAGATGCTGAAGGCGAAACTGAAGACAAGAAAGACGACGAATAATAAACAATCGCTATGTAGTGACTTATCGTATGCTACGTAGATAAAGGTTTGTTTAGTTAGAAAGCAGCAGGTGATAAATATCTCCTGCTGTTTTTGTAAGTAAGGTTTGAAAAGTAGGACAACTATTGTGTAGCCTAAATATTATAGAGTCGTCTTACTTTTCAAACCTTATCACTCATTTATTACAGCTAAGAAAGGGGTTTTTATGGCCATAAAACTTATTGTCGGTCTTGGTAATCCCGGTCAGCAGTATATGTTTACGCGTCATAATGCAGGGTTTTGGTTCGTCCATCATTTGGCGCAGCAGTTCAACATCACGCTCGCCCCTGACAAAAAATTCCACGGGGTAACAGGACGCGGACAAATTCATGGGCATGACGTGCGGCTATTGATGCCACTGACCTTTATGAATAAATCCGGTCAGTCAGTGGTGCCTATGGTCAACTTTTATGGCATCCAAAATGATGAGTTGCTGATTGCCCATGATGAGCTCGATATTCCAGCGGGCAGCATCAAGCTCAAAACCGATGGCGGACATGGTGGTCATAACGGTTTGCGCGATATCACGCCGCATATTGGCAACGACTTTCATCGCCTGCGCGTGGGTATTGGGCATCCGGGACACAAGTCTAAAGTCAGCGGACACGTCCTATCAAAAGCTTCCCCCGATGAGCAAATTGCCATTGATAGCGCCTTGAGCGCCGCGTTTGAAGCTTTGCCCCTGCTGTTAAGTGGTGATATTGAAAAAGCTCGCTCTCAGATTAATAGTTTCAAAGGTCCAGAATAATAGGTCGAATGAATAACAGCGCCTTTTATTTTGGCGATATTGTCCCCATTAACCTCTTGATTTGGTTAATTAATAAGTCAGTTGATATCTCATTTTTCTAATGATAGTTTTTAATAGCAGTCACGCTCATTAATATCAGTTACGCTAAGGAAGCAACCTATGCTACTTAATATGCTTAAATGCAAGTTACACCGTGCCCGTGTTACCCATGCCGAGCTTCATTATGAAGGCTCGTGTGGTATCGATGGTGATTTACTAGATCTGGCTGGTCTACGTGAAAACGAATCTATCGATATCTATAATGTGACCAATGGCAAGCGCTTTCGCACCTATGCTATCCGTGCTGAAGCAGGCTCTGGTATTATTTCGTTAAATGGTGCCGCCGCTCATATGGCCGACTTAGGTGACATCGTCATTATCTGTGCCTATGCGCATTTTGATGAAGTGGAAGCCGAAACTTATCAGCCAAAACTGGTCTATTGCAACGAAGACAATACGGTCAAAGACACAGCGAATATCATTCCAGTACAAGTGGCTTAGTTGTAGTAACTTTCGTTTTGTAACTTAGCTGTGGTAGCTTAGTTGTTAACGGCGAGACGCTGCTGTTAAGTTTATAAAAAATTGTGTTCGATAAGGAAGCTGAATCTATATAGGATTCAGCTTTTTTTATGTTTTTTTATCCATTTACGAGTCACAAGGAAACCTACTAATGTGGTTGGCAGTTATTGCAGTATTAATCGGTTTAGCCATTTTGGTATGGAGTGCCGATATTTTTATTGATGGGGCAACTGCTCTGGCTATAAAGTTACGCGTGCCAAGTTTTTTGATTGGGGTGATTATTTTAGGATTGGGCACGTCGGCACCTGAGATGGTAGTGTCGTTACTTGCTGCCTTGGAAGGCAGTCCCGAGCTGGCGCTAGGTAACGCTTATGGTTCAAATATTATCAATATAGCCTTGGTATTGGGGGCAACGGTACTGATTAGCCCCATCATCATTCATAAAGGCATCATCAGGCGCGATTTGCCGATACTGGTAGCGATTACCGCATTGGCAGCATGGCAGCTACGTGACGGGCTGCTGAGCTTAAATGACGGGCTAGTGCTATTGGCAATGCTGGTCATTGTCTTAGGGGTTCAAATTGTACTGAGCTTACGCGACGGCAATTCAGATAACGCAGATGAGACTAAAGAGGTCATCGATGCTGATCATAGTGCACCGAGTTTAATGCGGGGTTTGGGTAGTTTATTCATTGGTCTGTCAATGCTGGTAGCAAGCTCGCAAGCCATCGTCTGGGGTGCAGTAGAGTTGGCAACATTTTGGGGCTTGAGCGAGCTGATTATTGGCTTAACCATCGTGGCAGTTGGTACCTCATTGCCCGAACTGGTTGCCAGCTTATCAGCAGCGCGTAAAGGTGAGCATGACATGGCGCTAGGCAATATTATTGGCTCTAATATCTTTAATACCTTAGGCGTCGTTGGTCTGGCCGCTCTCATCGCCCCTATCACTGCCAATCCGATTATCTTGTCGCGTGATATTTTAGCGATGGGCTTGATCACTCTATTACTCGTCGTACTGTGCGTCTTTGCCTTTATGAGCAAGCGTCCATTTGGTCGTATATCTGGCGCGACCTTAGTCATGTTTTTCGTCGGCTATACTTTATGGCTGATGCAGACAGCCAACATGTAACGCTTAACGTGTGTTGACAGACTATGGTGATGATAGTGCGGTTTATTTTCCTTGCTTGCGGTTTCTAATGACCCGCCATAAACTTTCATTCTCGGTTTTTGGCATTTTTAAGGTAATGGTATTCGATAGCATATCTTGTACCGCGAGTCCGCGACGATTAAACAGGCAAAAGGCATAATTAAAGACGAAGCCCAATAAAGCACTGGTTAATAAAATAGCGCGCGTGCCATCGATGACGCTACCAATAATGCCAAATATAAGCGGCATAAGACTAGCCGCTAAAATACGCTTAAAAGACTGCCCCCACGTCAGCAAATGACCACTATTGTTGACCGTCTTTAGACGCCACGTTTGCATCCCTAGCGTTTGACCACTACGACGCCAAAACAAACCATAGAATCCCACTAACGTCAGTATAAAAGACGGCGTCATAATAAAGTTTTGATACCATGTCGGCAGTGATTTGGCCTCTTGTGATTGCGTGCCGGTGTCCATAGTCAATAATGTGCCAATCACCGTCAGTATGGTGCCTACCAAAAATAACAACGCTAGAACCAACATACCGTCATAAAGAATAGCCGCCATACGCGTACCAGGTTTGGCAATCGTCGGTTCTTCGGCTTCAGAGATATGAGGCTTTGGGGTTTTTGGTGATAATTTGGCTTTAGTAGCCGCTTTTGACGACGATTTAGACATGATACAAGCCCATAACAAGCGAAAAATAGAGCGCTCATTGTACCGTAATTCAAGCGCCTATCGTACATTATGATGCGAGAAGACGTCAGATGCAAAAGACTGTCTATTCAAATGTAGAAGGAAGATGGGAGATATAACAGTCGTTTTATAAATAGAAGACTTATAGAAGCTATAGAGATAAAAGCTACATACATAAAAAAATCGCCCAATTGTCATAAGACAGGCGATTGATTTAGGTTTTTTGTTAGCTTAATCACTAGATTAATAATGTAAGCCAGTATGCAAATGGTGCGCCTGGAGAGATTCGAACTCCCGACCCCTTAGTTCGTAGCCAAGTGCTCTATCCAACTGAGCTACAGGCGCGTATTTTGCACATCATCTACTGCGGTGTTGATAACAATTGCAGCAAATTAGGTTGGTCATTATATAGATAATATCGCTTGTGTCAATATCTTTATTAGATAAATTCAAAATATTTTTGAACCATTTACTAAAAAGACAATTAACGCTGTCTTTGCGTTACTACTCTACTAACAACTGAATAAATGGCGGTGAAGGAGGGATTCGAACCCTCGATACGCTTACACGTATGGTTCCTTAGCAGGGAACTGGTTTCAGCCACTCACCCACTTCACCGAACGATTTAAGACACTTATCAAAATATTTTATAAAAACAACTTTTAAAAAATACTCTTTTAAACATAGTATCGATGCTAATGATACGTCTTATGTCGTGGGCGAGTATTATAACAAAGCCAAAACGAATTGCAAGCACTGTCTACAGTTTTAATCACGCTTTTGCCATAATTATGAATTTTAGAGCTATTAAACAGGTTTTCTACGCTTTTTTAGGCGGCCAGCCTTACTATTCGTAAAAAAACGGTGTATCTAATAAATAGTTTTAACAGACATAGCATAGCGCGACATCTGAAGCTGCTATGGCTTTTTTGGTGGTGGATGGCTATAGTATTTGTTATTCATCTTAGCAATAAAAGGAAGGGTTATGCGACCAGTGGTATTGTGTTTTTCAGGATTAGATCCCTCCGGCGGTGCTGGACTACAAGCAGATATCGAAGCCATTGGTCAAGCAGGCGCTCATGCGGCGATTGCTTGCACGGCGGTCACCATCCAAAACTCGCAGCAGGTCTTCGGCTTTGAGGCTTGTAGCGCTGAACTAGTCAGAAATCAAGCGATGGCAGTACTCGAAGACTTGCCAGTAAAGGTTATCAAATCGGGCATGCTCGGCACTACTGATAATATAAAAATGATGACTAGATTATTCACTAATAAAGTTATTAAAAAAAACACCCCTTTTGTACTTGATCCAGTATTGGTTGCTAATAGTGGCGGTAGTTTGGGCGATGAGGCAACTTTAGTAGCAGCTTTCAAACAGCTACTGCCCTATGCCACTTTAATTACGCCTAATACTCATGAGTTACGCGCTCTGAGCGGCGAGCAAGACTTGCATATTGGTGCGCAAAAACTATGCGCACAAGGATCTCATGCGATATTGGTCAAAACCTCACACGACTTTAATAGCGGTGATATCGAGCAGTATCTGTATATAGAAGGTGAGATGGTGCATCAAAGCACCTTACCGCGCTTAGAAGGCGAATTCCATGGCTCTGGCTGTTCTCTTGCCAGCTTCATCGCAGGACGCTTAGCGATAGGTGATGATTTGATTGCAGCCGTAAAAGCCGCGGATGGTTGGATCACCCAGACCCTTATGGCTGCTGATGCTCCACATCCTGATAATACTCAAGCACAATTGATACCGAATCGCTTTATTCACTCTACAGAGTAGAGCTCATTTTAGTAGCTGACATAAAAAAGACGCACTATCAATATAGCGCGTCTTTTTGAATACAATTCTTTATTTTATTCACAGCGATTCATTTAACCAAGCACCGGTAGGAAACTTTGCATGAATTCTTGTAAACCTTTTTCTATGACGATGAATACAATAAAAGCTGCAATGGGTGATAAATCAATCATGCCTAAGTTTGGCGTGATGCGGCGAAAAGGTGCTAAAATCGGCTCAGCCAAATTAATGATGATACCAATAATAGGATGCTCAGATTTAGTAAACACGACAATCCAGCTCACAATAATAGAACCGATCACTAAATAGCGACACATGCGTAAAAAGTCTAATACCAAACTGATCGTACCTGTAAAAAATAGCGGCACAGGCGCGATGCCTTTGTGGGTCAACGCGGCTTTTCCAGAGATATCAATCAGACGAATCAAAAACATCAACACAATCGCGGCAATACTGATGCGACCGTGCGCAACAGTAGGAAAAATACGCCCAAACACATCGACGATATGAGTCGCCTTGTAAGCCGGAGCAATCATCGGATTGCTGGCATCCATCCCTGCAAACTGCAGCATAAAACGGATAAACACCAACATCATAGCGAAAGTGGTGACCAAATCAAAAATTTGAAATAACAGGTTGTTCATGAAGTGCTACTCAATGGGCTTGTACGCTAATAACAATAAAAGTAATAAAAGACGAATAATCGAGACCAGTATTAACCATTTATGATGACAGCCACTCACAAAGTGGCTGGTTGTATCTGCTGGCTATTGGTATTACTTCATCTCTTCGCTAAGCGCTTGACTACGATCATAACAGGCTTGCATGGCTTCGCCGATTTGACGACCAATCTCATTGGCTTGCATCGACTCAATAGCGGCTTGAGTAGTACCGTTCGGTGAAGTAACTTTGCGGCGTAACTCGGCAGGTACATCATCGCTATCCATTGCCATTTTTGCTGCGCCCAACATGGTTTGCATGGCCAATGCTGAGGCTTGCTCTTTATCCAACCCTAAGGCGACTGCACCATCAACCATCGATTCAATAAAATAAAATACATAGGCTGGTGCTGAGCCTGAAACTGCCGTTACCGCGTGCATATGCTCTTCGTCATCAACCCACATGACCAGACCAGAGGCTTCCATTACTGCAGTGGCTAATTGCTTTTGTTCAGTAGAGATATCATCCGTACCATAAAGGCCCGTCGCCCCCATCTGAATCATGGCAGGTGTATTTGGCATTGCGCGCACGATATTGCGATAGCCGCCTAGCATGCCAGACAAAATATCCGTCGACAAGCCAGCTGCCACCGAAATCACTAGCTGCTTGTCCAATACATCTGCAAAAGCGCTGACGACTGGTTTCATCACTTGCGGTTTTACTGCCAGTACGACAATATCAGCATCGGTAATAGCGGCGGTTGGATTAGCGGTTGGATCTACAGTGTTTAATCCCTTAGCGGCTAGTTGCTCGCGCGCGTCGCCGCTAGGATCAGCCACGGTAATCAGACTGGGCTTGATGCCGCAGCTTACAAGACCGCTAATCAAGGCCTGCGCCATATTTCCGCCACCGACAAAACTGATTTTCTTATTATCTAATACTGACATGTGTGTCTCCTACTCAAAAATTTCAAAGGCAATCAAAGTAACATAATGGTATTTAAAATGACACTCAGTTTACCATACTGCTACTACGACCGTTTGATAAATTCCCGAGCTCATTATTAGCCTAAAATCCTATTCAACTACTAAATTATCACAGACTCTTTCATAGCTTAGTTAGTAAATTGAGAAATGTCATTTTCAAACTATTTTTAAGTTTTTTGGAGTAAACGATGTATTTTGTGCGTAGAGGCAATCTAGACGACTTTACAGATATTGCTAACATGCACTTTGAGAGTTGGGGTGCCGCCTACTTAGGTTTGCTACCAGAGTCTTATATTAGCAACAAAAACAACCTATTCGAAAAAACAGAAATGTGGCAAGCGTTAATCGTTCATCACGATGTCGTTGTGTGGGTAGCACATGATACTAACCATAAAAGCTTAGGATTTATTGGATATTTCAATAAAAATAATAGCTATGAAATTACGACTTTGTATGTTTTACCAGAATATCAGAGGCTAGGTATAGGAACTGAGTTAATGAAGACGTCGTTGCAAGACATCTTAGAGTCTAATATCAATACCCACTTTTATTTATGGGTACTAGAATCTAATACAGCAGCTATCGATTTTTATAAAAAATTCGGTTTTGTCTATACTGGAGATAATAGTGAAGAATGCTACGAAGGTACTAAAATCACAGATATCAAAATGGTAAGAAAAAAATAATCTAGGGCGTGTCCTCAATTCAATCGATAAACCTCTAAATGGGCTAAAAATGGCTAAATTTTGTCAAACATCGTCAAAGAGCTAGGTAATATCCCGATATTATCTGCGCTATTTTCCTTGTTTGACTACAATTTATTTCATTTTTATCTCCATTTTTCAAATGAGGACACGCCCTAACTTCTTAACTCAGAATGAGTAAAATTTATCACAAAAAATTATTTACACTTAGAACACTTCCGATAGCACTGTCTAAAATACTACTATCATGTCTAATGGCTGTTGATGACTTATCAGTCCCTAACACCCAACTTTCAAACGGTGATACTAGCAATAATGGCAATTCTTCATCATAAGTGCACACTGCACTAATAACCATTAAACTCTCACGCATCCATGAAGGGATACCCAAGGTTTGATACAGCTTTTTACCGGATTGCGGACGCGACGCCAATGCCGTTTGCACACGCTGCTTGCGATCTAATGCTCTTATATTAAATACTGGCTTCACTACTGTCTGTAACGCATGCTCACCTTTTGTATTGTCTAATAACTGTGCCAATACCTGAGGTAATATCCGCAACTGCCACGTAAAATCGGTGCTCGTTCGTAAATAAATCAGTGTCAAATTATCATCAAATACGCCAGTGCTAATATTGCTAGATAAATTGGCTGGCGCTAACGGTTGAGTTTGTTCATCAAGCGGCATATTCAGCCATGTCAGCCACTCATTGCTCAGCCGATAAAGCTGCTGGCGGTAGCGCCGAATGCTATAAGACTGTGTGCGACCTTGCCAAAAAAGTGCCGTTTGGTGATCATTATCATTACGCTCAACTAGGTTTAGTACCTCATCAACTAACTGCTTAGCCGGCGGTAATGGCTCATCATGAGCTAGCCAACAGTGCAGTAATTGGCGTTGGCGATAAAGCGGTAGTTTCTGTAGCTCGTCAATATTTAATACATATTGTGCAGGTGGCAGTTGTAACGAGGTAATAGCCGTTTGCTGCATGTCTTGTTCTGCTTGAGCGCTGACCGTCGCTTGCGCGTCACTTAGTAGCTGCGCACTACGAGCAATGTTATCAATGACTTTGGGGTTATATTTTGCTAATACTGGCATAACGTCTCGACGTAATCCGCTACGTACATTGTCGCCAGCGTCATTGGTCGGGTCGTCGATATAGGGCAATTTCAGACGCTGAGCATAGGCACTAATACTGGTACGCTGGACGGTCAGCCAAGGTCGCCACAATATATTTCGCCGCCTACCTTGCGTCTGTAGATGCCATGGCTGCATACCCGACAAGCCATTCACCCCAGCGCCTTGAATCAACCGCATCAGTACCGTTTCTGCTTGGTCATCGGCATGATGCGCTAAGAGCAACACATCGTCTTGATTGAGTTGCGCTCGCATAACGTCATAGCGCGCTTGCCTAGCGGCTTGCTCATCATGACCGTCTACTTGCGCTGATAAAATCCGACAAGGTATCTCTTGAGCCTCCGCCCATTTCGCCACATGCTTCGCCCAGATGCCACTGTCCACTTGTAGACCATGATTAACATGCAGTAATTGCGGCAAAAATGGCAATTTACCGTGTCGATAGAGCTGCACACATAACGCCGCAAGTGCCAAGGAATCGCGACCACCACTACAAGCCAGCCAAAGTCGGCGACCGTGTAGCCGTTCGCTATATTCAGCCAAACTGGTTAATAACGCCTCAGCCAAATAAGTATCAATTGGCTGCTCAGCTATTGGCTCAATAGTATATTGGAGGATTGCGCTGCTGGTCATAATTCATCTTATTTATTGAGTTGCTATAGTCAAGATATCCTAAAAACGCGACGGTATTGCTGATATCAATTTTTGTAGCCTCTGTCTGCGCAGGCACGGCAAGCAAGAAAAATTAATATCAGCAGTGCATCATGGTTCGATATTACTTTTCACTGACTATATATACGTTATTAATGCAGAAGTTTGTTGGCACAAAAAAACGCGCCATAAAATGACACGTTTTTATTTTAGCATTTTTTGTTTTAACATTAAGGATAACTATCTAATATCAAAAGCTGAGCGTTAAATACTGAATAGGTGCTCAATAATAAATTGACCTTACTCTAAACAAGCCCAATCTAAAAAAGCACAATGCCAACCTATTAAGCAGGCAACATTACTTCTGAGTTAAAGGTTTTTAGCTTCTCATAACGCAGCTCGCAACGCTCATGCGCATCTAAATCCTTGATCTCATCTAACTGCTCAGCAATGAGTGCTTTCAAAGCCGTCATGACTGGTTGTGGCTGAATATGAGCGCCCTCGCCTTCATCAATCACTGCATCAATTAAGCCCATTTGATAGAGATTAATGGCATTTAATTTTAAGGCTTCACTGGCATCTTGCGCTTTTTCGGCTGTTTTCCACAGGATAGAGGCACAGCCTTCCGGAGAAATAACTGAGTAAATGCTATTCTGTAGCATATTGACCTTATCCCCAACGCCAATCGCTAACGCGCCACCTGAGCCACCTTCACCGATAATGGTCACGATAATCGGCACTTTTAGGCTAGAAAAAACCGCAATACTCTCAGCAATGGCTTGCGCCTGCCCGCGCTCTTCGGCACCAATACCCGGATAGGCGCCTTGGGTATCAACAAAGGTCATCACCGGAATATTAAAACGTTCCGCCATTTTTACCAAGCGAATGACTTTGCGATAGCCTTCAGGATTGGCCATACCAAAGTTATGGGCGATACGCTCGCGCGTGCTGCGACCTCGATGCTGACCGATAACCATCACTGGCATACCGTCAAAGCGCGCAAGGCCACCCAGAATCGCTTTGTCATCGGCAAACGCACGATCGCCATGCAATTCATCAAATTCGGTAAACAGCTGATTAACATAGTCCATAAATAATGGACGCTTGGCGTGCCGTGCAAGCTGCACACTATCCCAGACAGTGCTCATAGACCTTTCCCTTTAATAATTATATTTAACAATAGCATCGTTATCGGTTTGTAGATAATAAAAGTACAGTTGTAAACTCAATAGGAGCTATAGTAGCACATCTTAAATGGCATGACATTACTGACAAAGCCGCTTTTGTTACGTTAGTCTGTACCTTACTCATCACAATAGTAACGACTCAATGCTAGCGCTCAGCACTTATGCCTCGACCACGCTTAGTGTCACGCCCCACTTGGCAAACTGCTCGACCTCATTATGTAAATCTGATAATAAGAACGCATAATGCTCATTGTTATCCGTCACTGTGATTTGCCAACAGTTGGTATCAACGACTTGAAGCTGCAACGTTGGTAGTTCGTTATCGCTACGGCTGTGATGCGCGAGTACGGCTAACCGTAACAATAAGCATAAATACACCAGCGAATCACCGCCAATAGTACCAGTCTGCTCTAACATATCCGATTTGAGCTTGCGGCGATGATTGAGCATCAGCTGCGCCATACGCTTTTGATCTACTTGTGAAAACCCAGGAATATCAGAATGTTCAAGTAAATACGCGCTGTGCTTGTGGTAGCTACTGTGGCTAATGGCTAGGCCTATTTCATGCAAAAACGCTGCCCGCCTGAGCAAATCGCCATCGTCGCTACTGAGTGATAGCTTCGCCTTCACCTGTTCAAACAAATTGCGACTGGTTCTTACTACTTGTTTGGCTTGTTTTTTATCGCCTGAGTAGCGTTTAATAAGTGCCAGCACACTACGGTCACGCACGTCTTCACTGGCAAAGCGCCCCAACATGTCATACATAACGCCTTCGCGTAGCGCGCCATCTGAGTAAACAATGGTCTCAATGCCCAGCACCTTCATCACCGCCCGTAGCACCGCCACGCCTGCGGGGAAGACGGCTTTACGATGCTCCTTGACGCCTTCTAATTCGATGTCATTGACATTGCCAATCTTAATCAATAATTTTTCTAGTTTTTTGACGCCTTTATAAGTAATGCGTTCTTGCTCATCCGCCCAGCCTTTAGAGACGAGGACGTTACGCACCGCCTTAATCGTGCCACTAGAGCCAACCACACTACTCCAACCGGTTTTTTGGTAGCGACCATTAATCGCTAATACTTCTTTGCGCGCGCCTGATATCGCATTGTTAAACGCTTCTTTGGTAATTTGCCCATCATCAAAGTATTTTTTGGTAAAGGCAACGCAGCCCATCTGTAAACTTTCGGTCAATAGCGGATCGAACTCTTGACCAATGATGAACTCGGTCGAGCCACCACCGATGTCGATGACCAAACGCTTATCGCTACTGGCGTTGGTGTGCGAGACGCCCAAATAAATTAGACGCGCCTCTTCTCGTCCAGCGATGATTTCGATCGGCTTGGGTAAGATTTTATTGGCCCGAGTGATAAAGTCATTGGCATTCTTAGCTTGGCGCAAGGCATTGGTCGCCACCACCCGAATACGCTCAGGTGGTACTGAATCAAGACGCGCAACAAACCGACTTAGACATTCAAGTCCTCGCTGTTCAGCCGCCGCGCCCAATATATTATTCTCATCCAATCCTGCTGCCAACTGCACCTTTTCGGACATCGAAACCACTTTTCGCACCTCACCGTGGTCAAGACGGGCAATGGCTAAATGAAAGCTGTTGGAACCAATATCAATGGCTGCCATCATTTCATCATCGGCGATCGGTGGGTTTGCTAGGTAGTCATTAGGCATAGGATATATCGTTACCGTGTTAGATAAAAAGGATAGGATATTTGCTGAAAAACAAGAAAACGGATAGATAAAAAACACAGCTCACTGAGCGAAACACAGCGAGTTTTGCCATTAAAGCATTTATGCCAAATAGTGGCAAGTAAGACGCAACCTTGGCTAGTACCCGATGACAACACAGACAAGTAGCCCACACTTGACGCTTGTGTTACTCATGGCGATTTGCTACATTAAAAATCATGAATATTGTAATAAAGAACAAACACTTACTTATCAAGCATAAGTTTTAATGAATTAAAAAATCTCTCAATGATTTGCCCTAATGCCTGTTTTCGATAGACGATTAGCAAGGAAGCTAAAAATGAATCAAGTTGCCACACAAAGGACTACGAAATATACCGATGCTCATACTATCGGTATAGCCAAAAAAGACATCATGAAAACAGTCAGTCCAACGAAGCCAAGATTTTATGATTTCTATTTGGATGAACACCAAAACATGGCATGCCGACGACTGCATTTTGCAGGCAGTAGTTTTGGCTTGTTAGGCTTGGCAAAGTCGGTCAAAACCCGTTCGCCAAAACCATTAATCAAAGGCATTGCGGCAGGCTACGCTTGTGCTTGGGTCGGGCATTTCTTCTTTGAGAAAAACAAGCCTGCCTCTTTTAAATTTCCCCTAAAAAGCTTTGTCAGCGATTTTCGTATGTATAGCGATGTGCTACGCGGTAATGTAAGTTTAAAAGATCGCAAGTTTGATAAAGCGCGCTAAAGCTAAGCAGATAATTGTTATAGAGAAAATATAAAAACTGGGCTGCTAAAATAGCAGACCCGTTTTTTAGCTTTAATAAAACGCTGATTTAACGTAGGGATTTACGCAATATTTTACCGACTGCTGTCTTAGGCAACTCATCGATAAACTCGTATGACTGCGGGCGTTTATAGCCAGTCATACGTTCACTGGCAAAGGCTACCAGCTCCTCAGCCGTTAAGCTCGAATCTTTTTTTACTACAAAGGCTTTGGGCACTTCACCGCTATGCGCATCTTCAATTCCAATGACCGCCACCTCGAGCACTTTTGGATGCTCAGTCAACGCCGCTTCTACTTCGTTGGGATACACGTTAAAGCCTGACACCAATATCATGTCTTTCTTACGATCAACGAGGGTCAAAAAGCCCTGTTTATCCAGTAACCCGATATCACCTGATTTAAAGTAGCCATCCTTAGTAAAGGTATCGCTATTGTCTTGGCGCCAATAACCCTGCATCACTTGTGGCCCTTTAATACCGACTTCTCCCGGCGTTCCGATAGCACATGCTGATCCCTTGTCGTCTATGATTTTGATATCCATCATAGCGAGCGGTAGACCGACGCTACCATTAAAACCATCTATACCTGGTGGATTAAAAGAGATAACTGGCGCGGTTTCGGACATGCCATAACCTTCGTTGATAATCATGCCAGTGACTTGTTGCCATTGATCAGACACTGCTTTGATAATCGCGGTGCCGCCCCCGATAGATAAGGCCAAGCGACTAAAATCAAGGCTAGCGAACTTTGGATGATGCAACATCCCAATAAATAAGGTATTGACCGACGGAATGACATGCGGACGATGTTGCTCAATGGTCTTGACTAGCCCATCAATATCACGCGGGTTGGTGACCAGTATGTCTTCCCAGCCACCATAGATGCCGAGCAGACCACAAACGGTGAATGAAAAAATATGGTACAGCGGTAGCGGATTGAGTATTTTAATCTGCTCACTGCGACCTGTTTCAATCGCACTGCCAAACATCGCATAACACTGACAGACATTGGCCATCACATTATAGTGCGTCAGCATCGCGCCTTTTGGCTTGCCAGTCGTGCCGCCCGTATACTGCAATAAAGCCAAATCTTCACGCGCAATAGTGACGGGCTTATATTGCTTAGCGTGGTATGCACTCATAATGTGGGCAAAGCTTATATTCTGCTCTGAGGTATCTCTTGTAGCGCTATCGTCTGTGGTGGTGCGAACACTATTTGCTTGGCTATTAGTGGTACTTACTGTCTGGTCGATGCGCGTCAGCAGGGCTATATCGTTATCGGAAGGTGCGGCATTGGGGTCTACGGAACAATGTACGACCAAGGACAACTGTGCTTTTACCTCATCATCGAGCTGATCGTAAGCGGCTGTCATCCCATCAAGGACGATCAATCCGCAGGCTTGAGAGTCAATTAACTGATGCGCCAATTCATAATGGGTATACATCGGGTTGACATTGACCAATACCGCACCTGCCCGTAGACAACCAAGCAATGCCACCGCGTACTGCAATATATTTGGCAGTTGTACGGCAATTCGTGCCCCTTTTTCGATATTTTTTGCTTGTAGAAAGGCAGCAAAACGGCGGCTAGCAATATCTAGTTGGGCAAAGGTTACTGTGGCTGTTCCCATACTAAAAGCCACCGACTCACTATGCTGCTCAATTTTTGGTTGTAGTAAATCCAGCAGATTGTGCTTACCTTCTAACACATCCAAGTTATTTTTTAGTCCATATTGCTCATAGGCGGCTTGCCACAATGGAGGAACCGTGGCGCTAGGCGAGTTATTTTCAAAGCTATTACTCATTAGGTCGCGTCCTTGCTCAGTCATTATCGTTGGTTTTAGAATAGCACAGCTTACTGTCTGTTTTATATATAGGATAATGACAGTATCTTTTGGCTGCCAACCATTTTTTACGATGATCAGCACTCAAAGTTAATTGCAAACACCCATAAGACTCGCTAAAATTTTGTCACAAAAAAAACCAGCACAGTAGCTGGTTTTTATTTTTAAAATTTAAAACTTTGAGTTTTTAAAACGATGAATATTTAGATTATGCTTTGGCCATTTCTGCAAATATCTCATCAGCGGCTTTGATTGACGCTTCAATGTCTGCTTCGCTATGTTTGATAGACATAAAACCCGCCTCATAAGCAGAGGGTGCCAGATAAATACCGCGATCGAGCATACCGTGAAAGAAAGTATTGAACGCGGTCATATCGCACTCTGTCACATCATCAAAATTCTTTGGCGTTTCGGTTGCACTGTCTTTGACAAAGAACATACCAAACATACCGCCCAATTTATTGGTACGCATATTAATGCCATGTTTGTCCGCAGCTGCTTGGAAACCATCAACTAGATGGTCTACTTTCGCTGCTAATTCATCATAAAACCCGTCTGTCGTTAAGTCTTCAAACATAGCAATACCGGCACGCATCGCCAGTGGGTTGCCTGATAATGTGCCGGCTTGATAGACACCGCCGAGTGGCGCAATACACGACATAATGTCTTTTTTACCACCGAAAGCGCCAACGGGCAAGCCTGCACCGATAATTTTACCAAAGCAAGTTAGGTCAGGGTCGATACCGAAATGCGCTTGTGCACCGCCAAGTCCAACACGAAAGCCCGTCATAACTTCATCAAAGATAAGCACTGAACCGTTGGCAGTACACTCTGCACGCAAGGTATCATGGAACTCTTGGCTCGGAATGACCATATTCATATTGCCAGCGATCGGCTCCAAGATAACGCAGGCAATTTCATCACCCCATTTTTCAAAGCAGTCTTTAATCGCTTGTGGGTCATTATAAGGAATCGTAATCGTGTGCTTAGCGAAGTCTGCTGGCACGCCTTTTGACGTTGGCTCACCGATATCAAGCATACCTGAGCCTGCTTTTACCAATAAGCTGTCTGAATGTCCATGGTAACAACCTTCAAATTTGACGATTTTGTCGCGCTGGGTATAACCACGTGCTAGACGAATCGCACTCATGGTCGCTTCTGTGCCAGAGCTGGTCATACGAATCATCTCAACGCTCGGAACGATTTCGCAAATCTTATCAGCTACCGTCGTTTCAAACGGCGTTGGCGTACCAAAGCTGAGACCATCATCGGCCGCTTTTTTGACCGCATCGATGACTTTTGGATGCGCATGACCCAAAATCATGGGACCCCACGAGCCGACATAATCGATATACGCATTGTCTTCGGTGTCATAAATCTTGCTACCATTGGCACGGTGCATGAAGATGGGCGTACCACCGACCCCTGCAAAGGCACGGACGGGCGAGTTGACGCCACCGGGAATATGCTTGCGTGCTTGCGCAAATAGTTGTTCGTTTTTGGTGCTCATAATTATTACCTTTAGCTATTAGAGTTTAAAATTGATAGCCCATTGTAGCGATTATCGCGTCGCTCTTAAATCTTACTCACGAAAAAACACAGTAGCAGGCAATTTTCACAATAAATAATTGCTGCGATATTCTAAATATTCGTGGTTATGAATAGTTATAAGTAGTGAATAAAAGTAGTATTTATCAAAAAAAGGTAGCAAATCGTAATCGAATTTAACTTTGCTAAATTACTGCTACTTAGTCTATAGTAAAACAGCACCACAAACTTTTGTTGATAACGGAGTAAGCAAACATGGACACTATAGATAAGGATACTACAAACACGCAGCCCCTTGCGCTAATGAATAATCAAGAAGCTATAAACATTATCCAAGCGCTTATAGATGGCATTAACCCACTATCGGATGAACCTTTAGCCAACAGTAGCTTATGCTTGAATAGCGACATTCAACGAGCTTTGCAAGCGACTATCCCTGCGCTTGAAAGTCGAATCAGATACGATGAGCGCAAAGCCAAACTGCCTGCTAATGCTGGTTTGCCTTGGACTGACGAAGAAGACCAGCAGCTTATAGCAGCTTTTGATGAGGGTAATTCTATAGCTAACTTAGTTGAACAGCATCAACGTACCAAAGGTTCAATCACTTCACGGCTGCTTAAGTTTGGCAAAATTGTTGGTTAATCACTGTATTTCAAGTACTCACTACAAGTACTCACTAAATGCTATATTCGGTTTATAATTGAGCGAATCAATAGATAAATTAGTGAGGAGATAACGATGGCGCTAGGTAAGCTCTCACGGCTTGAGCGATTATTTTTACCCATCATCATTGAGCGTGGTATTGACTATAAAAATACGAACAGCGTTAGGCAGTTAATAGGACAAAAAATAACTGCCGATGCTATCGCTGCTGGCAAACAGCAACAGTGGTCAGCTACTGTCTATGGTACTGATCGCTATCGAGTACAAGTAGAGCTTACTCAAATGCCTGATGGTGATATGGCCATTGAGGCGATGCACTGCTCATGTCCTTATGACGATTATTGCAAGCATCTAGGTGCCACGCTGTTATGTATTCGTGAGCTGCTTAAAAGCGGTCAAGCGCTTATAAAAGAAAATAGCGCTATTATAGCAAATGGCGGGTTAGACGACATCTCTATAATAGACAGTGAAGCGCTACTACAGTCTCTGGACATGCCAGCACTTAGAGGCTTTATCCAGCAATGCCTGTTACACCATCCTAATATGTTAGATGAACTAGTCATTTGGTCAAGCGCGTATCAGGATAGTAAGGTTGCTGCTAGTGTTGCTGACAATGTCGGTAGTGCTATTAGTGTAACGCGCGACCCTAAAGTCATAACCTCCATGCGTCGGCAAATCAATACGATTTTAGACATCGATAATAAATATTATAACTGCCATGATAGTTACGACTATGACTATGAATACGAAAGCGACTTTGATGAAGAGAACACCAAGTTTGAGCACTTATTTGCACAGTTTGGCAACCAACCTCAATATCAAATCGCTTGTATCTTATACTGGCTTGAACAATTAATCGCTATCAGTGAAGAGTATCCAGAGATTGATGTCAGTCAAGGACTCTATACAGGATTTGCCAAGTTCGGTCGCATAGTATTTGGATTGGCTCAAGACCAAAATAAAGGTAAGCGCAACTATGACATAGACTACTGCCCCAGTTGGCGCGATGTTTTGAGTTTTTATACTATCGACTTAGCAGATAAAGCGTTGCTGCAAGAGGTACAGCAACAAGTTAATGAGTGGCAAAGGGCTGGTAATATCAACGAAACGGGGTTGGACTGTCAGCCTGCGCGTGTGGCTTTTGATTTATATATTGCCAAGCAAGATTGGTACCCTGCAGTGATACTCTTAAACGAGCATATCGAGACGGAAAAATCCTCAAGATATGGCGACCATCAGCTTGAGGGTTTAGTGATGCTTAAAATTGCACTACTGGCTCATTTACAAGCCCCTGAACAGAACCAAAAATCGCTCGTCAATCAAAATATTGCTAATGAGCAAGTTAATGACGTATTGGCTGAATTTGCTTATTTGCCTAGTATTCGTCACTTATTAATAAAGCGCGCTTTAGATTTGGGCGCGTTAGATATTGTCTTGAGCTTACTCCATAAAGGCATTACCATCGCAGAAGAAAATGGTCATGCCGGTACCGTTACCGAGTGGCAAAAGCAGTTGGTAGACATTTTGACACAAACAGATCATCTATCAGTAGATGCAGATACAACAGCCATTATTCGTCAAAATTGCAAAGCCTTAGCTTTTGATAGAGGCTCTATGATTGATGAGCCCTACTATAAACAATGGCGCGAGACTTATCAGCCTGATGAATGGCAGCAAGTTATCAGTGCCGAACAAGAGCGCCTAAAACAGTCGATAAAAAAGAGTGAGTCTCAAACCAAACCACTTTTTATTGTTACAAACTCTAAACTTGAAATGCTAGCACAGATTTATGGGTTAGAAAAACAGACCGAAGCCTTGGTCGCTTTGCTAAAATGCCATCCTAATGCCAAGCTGCTAAAACAATACCAAGCGCAGATTATTGATATAGATGCGCCTTGGCTCATCGCATTTTATGCCCAGCGCTGGACACAAATGATAGAGAGTATAAATGGGCGTAAAGCGTATAAGGAGCTGGCACAAGATATTCAGCGTATGATAGATGACTTGCCATCGGGTATCGCGGTGTGGCAACCATTAGTTGATAAATGGCAAACAAGGTTCAGTGAGCATCCCAGAAAACCCGCCTTATTGGACGAGCTTAGCAACATACGCTGGTCTAAAACATCCTACACACTAGACACGCCCTAAGCTTTTTTAACCACTGAGGATTTCAACTTCATGGGGCCATAGCCATCCAATTTACAGTCGATATCATGACCATCGGTGGCATCTGGCAATAGACGAATGCTTTTGGCCTTAGTGCCTACTTTGATGACGAGTGATGAGCCTTTGACTTTTAAGTCTTTGATGACAGTCACAGCATCGCCATCTTGCAGCTCGTTACCAACTGCATCACGAATGACCGCGTCTTGGTCTTCAGCTTGCGCTGCATCCGTCTCCGCTGCCGTCCATTCATGAGCGCACATGGGACATACCAGTAACGCGCCATCTTCATACGTATATTCAGCATCACATTTTGGGCAATTGGGTAAGCTCATAATTTCCTCGGCAGCCATCATCATTTAGGTTTATTCTAGACCCAGCATAGACCTCAGCCTAGATATCACATTGTATCGTAACTCGCTACTTTTAACCAATTTGTGCACTTGAAAATGGGGTGCTCAGCCCTATTTATACCTTAACTTAGCGATTGGATAGGACGTTTTTTATCACAGGGTTTTTTGTGGTACTCTTCTTTAGCCGTAATGACTTTTAGACCATCTTGTCTGCAAATGGTAAAAACTTCGCTACCCCTCTTTAACCCTTGCGTTTTAGTGACCATATATTGATACATGCACGCTTATAAATAGGATAATAACAATGACTCAAATTTCAAACGCTTCAACGCTGCCACAATTTTCTCAACTAACCATTCAAGGCGAGGATGCCGAAAAATTCTTACAGGGTCAGTTAACTTGTGATGTCACCAAGCTCGGGCTTAGCTATCAAGCAGCGGCGCTTAGCAATTTAAAAGGTCGTATTGAGTTTGGCATTTGGATTAAAAAACAAGCAGAGAAACATTACGACGTGGTTGTTAGTGGGGATTGCGCAGAGTCGCTACAATCGCATTTAAAAAAGTTTGGTGCCTTTTCAAAGTTCGATACGAGCGCGCCAACGCCGATTTATCCTTGTGTGCTCGCTGATGAGCCGACTTTTAGTCATAAGGATGATCATAATAATGCTGAAGATACGCAAGCGTGGATGCAGTGTAGTATTGAAAACGGCAATTATTGGATCGTGGCAGCAACGCAGGCCCAGTTTCAACCACAAGAGCTGCGTCTGCATCAGCGCGGCGGTATGGACTACGATAAAGGCTGTTATCTTGGTCAAGAAGTCATCGCTCGCATTTACTTTAAAGCAGCACCAAAAGCATTTTTGCATTATGTCAGCGGCATAGGTGACGTGCCAGCCGCAGGTGACAAGCTAGAGAAAATTCAGATAGTCAATGCGATTGCCACTGCCGAAGGCTTTGAGGCATTAGTGGTTGCCCGTCCTGAGCATTTGGCCGATAGCGAGCTTACGATATTAGACTTACCGCCAGCACTACAAGCGGATGTGGCGCGCCAAAAGTAACGCCAAATAACCAAAACAGTAAGCACTATTCAAAGCACTTTTACTAAAAACGCAGCAGAGCAATCTATGACCCATATTGCGGTACTCGGAGCGGGTGTGGTGGGCATAACCAGCGCCTGGTATCTTCGCCAAGCAGGCTACGATGTGACCGTCATTGAGCGTGAGCCAGCCGCCGGTATGCAAACCTCCTTTGCTAATGGTGGGCAGATATCGGTTTCGCATGCGACCCCTTGGGCGAATCCTGCCACACCAATGAAGGCGCTTAAATGGTTGTTTCGCGAGGACGCACCATTGCTCTATCGCTTGCGTGCTGATAAGGCACAGCTCAAATGGGCGATGCAATTTTTGCAAGAATGTCGTGCTGAACGAGCCGATGCCAATCTGGTGCAAATGGTGCGTTTGGGTCTGTATTCACGCGATGCTTTGCAGCAACTACGTGCTGATATCGGTATCAATTATGAGCAGCAAACGCGCGGTATCATGCATTTTTATACCAACCAAGCAGAGTTTGACGCTGCTATTGCGCCAACAGAGCGTATGCAAGCGCTGGGCTGTGAGCGCCATGTCATCGACATTAATAACGCGGTCAGTTTGGAGCCAGCACTTTACCCTATTGCCCATAAGCTCACGGGCGCAACCTATACCAGCCATGATGAATCGGGTAACGCGCACTTATTTACTCAGCGTCTAGCTGAGCGTTGCGCCGATGCTGGCGTGCAATTCTTATATGATACGGAAGTGTTGGCGTTAAACGCAGATGCCAACTCTACCAGTCCACATATCCATAGTATTACCATTCGTCCCAAGGGTGAAAACGCGCAAACTTTTAGCGCTGATAGCCATGTGCTAGCCCTCGGTAGCTATAGCGTGTCATTACTAAAACCTTTGGGAATACACGCACCCATATTTCCAGCCAAAGGCTACTCAGCCACTTATCAAATCAATCCTCGCGCCCCGCATCTCGCTCCTTTTGTCAGCCTCATTGATGACGAGTTTAAGTTAGTAACCTCACGCCTTGGCGATAAATTACGCGTCGCAGGAACGGCTGAATTTAACGGCTATAATTTGGACTTAAATAGTACCCGCTGTGAAGCGATTACTCGCCGTGTGCAGCAACTATTCCCGAAAGGTATCATTGCCAATTCTGTGCAATATTGGACAGGATTACGCCCGATGACCCCTTCTAATGTGCCATTAATTGGGCGCGCACATAGTGGTCAAGTGCGGCATGGCAGTCATAATACGCACGCGACTTTTGATAATCTATGGCTAAATACGGGGCATGGCACGCTTGGTTGGACTCATGCTTGCGGTTCTGCAAAGGCTATTAGCTTATTGATGCAAGGCGAGACGCCGCAGGTAGATTTTGATTTTATTGGTCTAACAGTATAAAAAAAGGTACTAATAAAAAAGGCACTAATATAAGTACCTTCTTCATTTAAACTAAAATTTTTAAAGTTATTTTATGCCGCACTAGTAGATTCAACCTTAGCATCAGTCGTGTTCAAATCAACCCCTTCTAGCTCGATTGCTTCTAGCTGTACTGGTACACCATTGACCGCTGCGTTACCACTTAACTGATCGATTAACGTGTCATCCGTCAAGTCATTCACACTGACGCCTGCATGTGCTTGCGCGATTTTCTGTTTCACGCCTTTGCGCCCATGACCCCAACCATGAGGAATACTGACCACGCCCGGCATCAGCTCATCCGTCACTTCTGCGACGATCGTCACGTGACCGACGCGTGAGGTAACTTTTACCTCTTGACCATCTTTAATACCGTGGTTTTCCGCTGTTTCAGGATGCAGCATCAGGGTACAGCGTGGTTTGCCTTTGACCAAACGATGGCTATTGTGTAGCCACGAGTTATTGCTACGCACGTGGCGACGACCAATCAATAGAATCTGTTTGTCATCATATTGCTCCATCATGTCTTGCACGCGCTCTAGATCTGCCTGATAAAAATCAACGTTAAGATGAATATGCTTGTCTTTATGTTTTAACGCTTGCGGCAGCATTGTTTTTAGTGGCCCAAGATCCATACCGTGAGGGTGTTTCTTTAGTTTTCTCAAACTCATATGGTAATAAGGCCCGCGCTTTAAGCCTTGATCGAGTATTACTTTTGGCCCTAGCGCCTTTACCAATCGACGCTCAATTTTGGTCGCCAAAGGGGCTTTGTTATCCAGTCGCTCTGCTAATTCTAGGTAGATTTGCCAATCGTGTTTGGCGTCTTTTTGCTTAGCAAATAACGCTGGAGAGTATTTAGCGACGTTGTGCACCGCAAAACCATTAAAGGTGACGTCATAATGATCACGCTCTAGCGGTGATACGGGTGGCAAAATAATATTGGCGTGGCGACTGGTTTCTGTCACGAAATAATCAAATGAAACCATAAAGTCCAACTTTGCTAAAGCTTCATCTAGTTTTTCACCGTTCGGAGTGCTGAGCACCGGGTTACCTGCGACAGTGATAAAGCCTTTTAGCTGTCCCTCGCCTTCCACGAGCATCTCATCTGCCATCGCAACCACGGGGTAATCGCCATTAAAATCAGGCAAATTGCTGACGCGGCTGTGGCGCTTACCTAAATAGCCGGGGCCAGAGTTATTCACCACATCGACCGCCGGATTAGGGAACATCAGACCACCTACTTCATCTAAGCGACCGCTGACGATATTAATCGCCATAATCAAATACTGGCTTAATAAGCCAAACTCTTGTACCGATACGCCCATGCGACCGTAGCAGACCGAACTTTCTGCTTCACAAAACTCTTTGACGAGGCGTTTGATTTCAGACGCAGTGATACCCGTAATACTGGCAACCGACTCTGCACTATAGTCTTTAGCAAAGTCTGCGAGTCGTGAAATTTCTGGCGTTAGAGCCGCCGCCCTATTATTAATCTGTGCCTTATCCGCATAGCCTTGTAGATAGATTTCGTTGAGCATTGCTAGCAGTAATAAGACATCGGTCGCTGGACGAATAAAATGGTGCTCGCTAGCAATATCTGCCGTTTCTGTGCGCCTTGGATCAATCACCACCACCTTGCCATCACGGGCTTTGATATCTTTTAGCTTCTGGCGCATATTGGGGGCAGTCATAATACTGCCGTTAGATGCCAGCGGATTGCCGCCAATAATCAGCATATACTGGGTACGATTGACATCGGGTACTGGGATGCGCAGCATATGACCAAAGAGATGCATGCAGACGATATGATGCGGTAGTTGGTCGATTGAGGTGGCAGAAAAACGACTGCGCGTCTTTATACTGGTTAATAAGTGCTTAACGGTTAACATCCCGCCTAGGTTATGCACGTTGGGGTTGCCCAGATAGATACCGAGCGCATTTTTACCATATTTTTTTTGTACCGTTTGGACGCCCGCTGCTACTTTATCTAGCGCTTCAGGCCAGCTGATTTCCTTCCAGCCATTCGCCGTTCTCTCAACGGGTTGACGCAAGCGATCAGGATCTTCATGCAAATCTTGCAAAGCCGTCGCTTTCGGGCAAATATAACCTTGCGAAAAAGGGTCATCTTTATCGCCTTTAATCGATAGCACCTTATCGCCATCGTGTTTGATGACGATACCGCACATCGCCTCGCATAGGTTACAAGTTCTAAAATGGGTTTGCTCATTGTTTTTGGTTGGCTCATTACTCATCGTCGTGCTCCCTATTATTTTTTATCCGCGTTTTTGCTATGTAAATTCCGTTTAAATCTTTTTATAAATTGGACTGCCTTGATGATTAGCCGCTCATTTCTTGCCATTCTGTGGTAAAGAATTGACTAAAAAGCGCATCGAAATTTGTGCTTAACATCGAGATAGCTTGCTGTCTGCTATAACGCTGCTGATGACAGCCAACTATTAATTCATGGACTTGAGCGGCGGCGATATCGACACAAAGATTGACTTCCGAGCGTTCAAAAGAACATCCAGATAAGGACAATCCTTTTATAAATATTGCCGTCCACTCTTCTTGTATTTCGGTCATTAAATTGCCTAAACCCTTATCCAATAGGCTGTTATTTTCTTGGGCTGGATTTTTTGAATCGCTAGTTAATAAACATTCATTCAATAAATCTTGCTCTTTTATACTTGGGGCAAAGCGCAGACGGTCTTCGAGCAAACGCTGAAATAAAGCAATATTCTGAAATGCTGCATCAAAAATCATATTTAAGCAGTGCTGACAACGCTCATTGAACTGCGCTTTAGTTAATCTAGGATAATCCTTTAGCATATCAATCCACGCCATACGCATGGGCGATAAATAGTTCTCCTTAAGCTGAGCACCCAGCTCTTGTTGCAGCGCCTCTAAGCTCGCAAAATGATTGTAAAAACTCGGCTGCGCGATGCCTGCGCCCTTGGCCACTTTATTCATACTCATGCCACAAGCACCTTCCACACGATAGAGCTGCAAGGCACTTTTTAGGAGCGCGCGCCGTGTCTTGGCTTTTGCCAGCTCACGCTTTGTTTCAGTTGTTGCACTGTCATCTGCACTGATGAAGTCTGTTTTAGCATTTGCCTTCAATGTTGACCTCGATTTATATTTTAAAATGACTTACGGGAATAATTACTACATCGACTATAAGACTATAGTCATTTAAACTATAAGTCTATAGCTTAAATTTTTAGTACAAAGTTTTTAGAAAAAGAGGGTTATAAAAACCTCCCCAAAACCACATGCAGTCGTTTCAAGATAAGTTGGATACAAGAAAGGCTCGCTAAGTCTTAGCAATAACAGACTGAGCAAGCCTGACACTGCACGCCATTTATATAGACTCGACTTATATAGAATTGACGATACTTAGGATTTATTATGACATCAGCCGTTTTCTCTCCTTTTACCTTGCCATGTGGCGCTGTGCTGCCAAACCGCTTAGCCAAAGCCGCTATGGAAGAAAACATGGCAGATAAAGGGCAAATCCCCGGTCCTACTATTTTGCGCCTATACCAACGCTGGGCGGAAGGCGGTACTGGGTTACTGATTACTGGTAATGTTATGGTTGATGGCCGAGCAATGACGGGACCTGGTGGCATCGTATTAGAAAAAGACAGTGATTTAGCACCCTTTCAAGCATGGGCGCAAACGGTTAAAAAGAACCATAGCCACATTTGGATGCAAATCAATCATCCGGGTCGCCAAGTCTATGCAGCGATGGGAGGCGATGTGTTGTCACCTTCTGACGTTTCCCTTGATTTAGGAAAGCACTCTCATCTGTTTGGCAAGCCTCGTGCCATGACCCACGAGGATATTGAGCAGCTGGTTCAACGCTTCGTCGATACCGCTGTCAAAGCTGAACAAGCGGGCTTCGATGGTGTGCAAATTCACGGGGCTCATGGTTACTTGATATCACAGTTTTTATCGCCGTTGACCAATAAGCGCACTGATGAATTTGGCGGTTCACTCGAGAATCGTATGCGCTTATTAATTTCGGTGATTAAAGCCGTCCGTGCCCAAGTCGCCCCTAGCTTTGCGGTATCAGTCAAATTAAATTCAGCCGATTTCCAACGCGGTGGCTTTGATGCTGATGATGCCAAAGCTGTTGTTTTAGCGATGCGCGGGCTTGGTGTTGATTTGGTTGAACTGTCGGGTGGCAGCTATGAGAGTCCGGCGATGCAAGGTACAACGGCAGATGGTAGAACCTTACAGCGAGAAGCCTACTTTTTAGCGTTCGCCGCCGAGATTGCACAAGTGGCCAGCATGCCGATGATGACTACTGGTGGGGTCAGGCGTTTAGCGGTAGCAGAATCCGTATTGGCTCAAGGTATCGATATCGTCGGCATGGGCACTGCGCTCGCCATGAACCCATCTTTGCCCAATGATTGGCAACACAATGAGCAACTAAGTGCGCACGACCCAGCCGTACGCTGGAAAGACAAAACCTTGAGCGCTATCGCCACCATGGCGGTCATTAAGCGTCAGCTACAACGCATGGGGCAAGGAAAAACACCTAAGACCAATGCCTCGCCACTATTTTCGTTAATTAGCGACCGCATACGCTTAAAGAAATTAACAAAACGTTATCAAGGTTATTTGGCTAAGTAGCCTAAATCGATTAATAACCACAGTAAAAAGCAGACACCATTTTATTAATAGCGCCTGTTTTTTATTTGCCTATACGAATATAGAGTTCGCGTTATTGAGAAAGCACGCTCATTTTTATTTTTCAATAAACCCTTTCTTAATTCATTTACCTATCGCACTGATAAAACCCCTGCTTTATTACACAAAGATGGTCTCCATAACATAGCCATGCAGATTGCTATCATGAAGTAACACTCTAAACATTGCGCATACAGACAGCGGAATTCTTGACGCTTATATTAGAGACATCAGCTAGCTTGTTTTATAAATTTTTTATAACGACTCGACGAGTTCTTATTAAACAAGAGCTTATCAAGTAAAACGGTCATTAGAAAAAAGCTACTGAATAAAATGTTAAGAAAGGCCAGATGGGATAAATGTCTTGATAAACAAATAATCAAAAAAGGAATATAACAATGAACGAACATACTCTAAAAGGTGAATGGAACCAAGTGAAAGGCTCAGTAAAACAAAAATGGGCTGATCTGACTGATGATGATTTAACCCATATCGAAGGTAGCCGCGATAAGCTGGTCGGTCGTGTACAAGAGCGTTATGGCCATGCAAAAGAAGATGCTGAACGTGAAGTAGATGACTGGCGTCGCGAAAACAAATACTAAGTTATCAGTCAAATAGCGAACAATGCTATTGATGATTTAATTCGATGATCTAATAAGTCAAAAAACCGCATAAATCTTATGCGGTTTTTTTGTTAGCAGCCATTTAACGCTTTATACACTACTCAATAACGTATCTAAAAAAGGTTGAATAAAAAACTCTTA
>NZ_PJBY01000085.1:0-30016 GCF_002836005.1 Psychrobacter sp. Sarcosine-3u-12 | reverse complement strand
AAATTATTCAGCCGCCGTATCGAGTCTGTTTAGCAGTAGCGACCATTAAGCTGGCGACCAGTGCCTTTGTATACCTTTATAACGATGAGACTGGTGAGCTGGAGGTATGTGAAGCCTTGCAACCTTTGACTCGCCATACGCAACTACAAGGTGATTGCTATCAAGGGCAAATGGTATTTACCCATGCCAAACTGACCGTTACTTTAGATTTTATGCCTGCACAAGTTAAAGTAGTGCTGGACAGCCAATACCTTGCACTCCATGCAACATTAGCACGGCAATCACAGCCACTTGCTATCTGTACACCAACGGGCAGACGCGGCTGGACGTTTACCCAAAAAGAGCCATTAACCGCTGTATCTGGACATATACTCGTTAAGGGCAATTCAAAATTTAATGCTGATGCTGTTGATACAAAGCCCGAGCAAATAGACTTTACTGCTACCACGATTGCCAATCTAGATTGGACGCTTGGTTATATGCGTCACGAGACCAATTGGTTTTGGAGCTGTATTAATAGCTATTTGCCAGACCGTCGTCATTTTGCCCTAAATCTAGCGATGGGCGTTAATGAAACAGGGGTTAGCGAAAATGCGTGCTGGCTGGATGGGCATATTTATTATTTACCGTCTGTGATGTTTGTCCGTGATGGTTTAAATTTGCCAGCTAATGAGCAAGATGATAATGCTAAAACCATAGATAATACGCGACAGCCTTGGCGTATTTATCATCAAAACCTCGGTTGGAGTAATGTAGATATTGATTTAACCTTTACACCGATTAGCGTCTATAAGAAAACCGATAACTTTGGTATGCTTGCCAGTATCTTCGAGCAATGGCTAGGCTTTTATAGCGGTGAGATTCGCATCAAAGATGAGGTGATTAAGATTGATAAGGTAATGGGGTTAGCGGAAGACCATTTTGCTAAATGGTAGATTGTAAAATATAAGGTGAGGATCATTAGGTTATGGAACGTATTCATTTTAAAGTCGCCATTGCTCTATAAATTGAGCCTTCAATTCCGTATAATCGTCGCTATCAAAATACGATTCATATCATAAATTTTATTTTATAGCTGCTAAGGAACAACAATGTCTATCAAGTCTGACCGCTGGATTCGTAAAATGGCTGAAGAACACGGCATGATTGAGCCGTTTGAAGCGGGTCAAGTACGTTTTAATGATGCAGGCGAACGTTTGGTTAGCTACGGCACCTCAAGCTATGGTTATGATGTACGCTGCGCGCCTGAATTTAAAGTTTTTACCAATGTTCATTCAGTGATTGTAGATCCAAAAAACTTTGATGAAAAAAGCTTTATTGATGTCATTGGTGACGAGTGTATTATTCCACCGAACTCGTTTGCGCTAGCACGCACCATGGAGTATTTTCGTATTCCGCGCGATGTATTGACCATTTGCCTTGGTAAATCAACGTATGCGCGCTGCGGTATCATTGTGAACGTGACGCCGCTTGAGCCTGAGTGGGAAGGGCACGTGACTTTAGAGTTTAGTAATACTACCAATTTGCCAGCGCGTATTTATGCGGGTGAAGGCGTGGCACAGATGTTATTTTTTCAAAGCGATGCCGATGATGTTTGTGAGACCAGCTATAAAGATCGCGGTGGTAAATACCAAGGTCAACGCGGTGTGACACTGCCAAGAACATAATCGCCAAGAGCTAATTGCCAAGAGCTAATTGCCAAGAGCTAATCGTTTGAAAGCTATTAATCTTTTAGACTGACAATAAAAAAGCTGGACGTATTCAATACGACCAGCTTTTTTATGCGTTACGGTTTATTCACTGCATCTTTATTTTAAGACTTTTAAGCCCGCTTTATTATCACGCTTTGGCTTGGGTACGGCTGTTGGACTTTTCTTAGCAGCAGCAGTCGAATCTTCTTCAGGCTGATAGTTGTCATATTCATTCGGATCAAAAAACATCCCTTGCGAGTTCTCTTTAGCATAGATACCGAGCACCGCTGTCAGTGGTACCCAGATCTCTTGTGACACACCGCCAAAACGCGCACTGAAATGTATATAGTCATTTTCCATACTCATATTACCAGTGGCGCGGCTGGCGATATTTAAGACGATACGACCGTCTTGCACGTGTTCGGTTGGGATTTGCACATTTTCAGCTGTCGCATCGACCATCAGATAGGGCGTCAGAGCATTGTCTTCTATCCATTGGTATAGCGCGCGTACCATGTAGGGACGGGTTGGCGTAATAGAGGTGGTTTCGCTCATCTGATGATTTCCTATACTAATGATTTTTTATAATTAAAAAATAGTTATTTCAGCAATTTATCAGAGGATAAATGCTACTGAATGTCTGTTTCACTGGTACTAATTTTAGGACAGTTTTTTAGACTTGTCTAATTAACGCACGCTTTTTTTAAAACTCTCACGCTCAAAGACACGCGTTTGATAGTCAAACAACGGACGACTGATAGCGCGCGGCAGTTCGATATCCATCTCCTCAAGCCGCCATAATAAAGGAGCGAGCAGCACATCACACCAGCCAAACTCATCCGCCATAAAGTACGGCTTATGAGCAAACAGTGGGGATAAGGTAATCAATGAATCAGCCAATTGTTTTTTTGCCAATGCGGCTTGTGCTTTGTTAAAGCTGTCTGGATGCGTAAGCAGTCGCTTACCGAGGACCAGCCAATCGCGCTGAATACGCCAGGCCAGCTGTCGAAACTGTGCTCGCTCTTGCGGGGTGTCAGGTAGCAGTTTGTTGGCATGATAACGTTCTTCAAGGTATTCAAAAATAACGTTAATCTCATAGAGTGCAATCTCACGCTGTTGCAGGACAGGCAAGGTATGATAAGGGTTGAGCTCGGTCAGATCTTCAGGACGCTCAGAATGCAAACGTGATAAATAATAAGCGAGCTTCTTTTCTTCAAGCAATAGGCGCACCACATGACTGTCGTAGCCGTCATCAGCATATAAAATCAGCTGACTACTTGGAATGTCATTCGCATCAATCATGAAAGCCTAATGTTAATAGTGAAGGCTGTCATCGTAAACAAAGTCGCTGTGTTTATCAAGGCAACTCGCGTAAATGTTGCTGTTGAGCGCCTTATTTGTCTGCTTTCTTGAGGTTTTATTAGGATAGTAAAACAGCAGTGCATAAAAAAGCACTACCGAAGTAGTGCTTTATATCATGCTCAATTTTTATACCATCAACTTCTATTTATTTTACGTCTTTCCAGAACTCTTTATTGAGCAAGTAAACTGGGATGAGTAGGACCAATAAGAAGATAATGACGAAGAAACCAATCACTTGACGGTCGTGACGAGCAGGTTCGCCCATCCACGCCATAAAGTTAACCAAATCGCCGACCTCAGACTCAAACTCTTCTTGACTCAATGTCTCTTGCATATTATGCAAGACGTGAGGCATAGCAGCGTTTGCGAGTACTAGGTTATTCGCACCCCAAGGACGACTTGGATCTTCATAAAACGACAATAGGTAAGTGTAAACCCAATCATCACCACGCAGTCTAGTCTCTAGAGACAAGTCTGGTGGTGCGGCACCAAACCATGAAGCTTGAATCTCAGGGTCAATCTCAGCAGTGATATGATCACCGATTTGATCGGTTGTCACCATCAAGTATTTTTCGACCAACTCAGGTGGAATCTCTAAATCTTTAGCGATACGAGAGTGGCGGACATACTGTGCTGAGTGACAACCTGCACAGTAATTCATAAATATCTTGGCACCGTTTTGTAGCGAGCCTTTATTGGTAAAGTCGATAGGGGCTTCACTACACAGCAGGTGTTCTTCAACCCCTTCAGCGTTAGTGAAAGTCCCACAACCACCACCTGCTGCCATTGCGTTACCAGCAAATAGGGTTAATGCCGCGCCTAAGCCTAAACCGGTTAAGGATTTAATTAGCGTGTTCATTAGTGACCTCCGGTGACGCGTTCTGGTGGCTGTTTACACTTCTCAATAGCAGTGTAAAACGGCATCAATAAGAAAAACAAGAAATACAACACAGTGAATATACGCGCCATAATGGTTGCTGTTGGTGAGGCCGGTGTTGCACCCAAATAACCCAATACCACGAAGCTAATAGCAAATACAGTCAACGCAATTTTAGACAAAATGCCTTTATAACGTATCGAGCGTACTGGAGATCTATCGAGCCATGGTATTAAGAACAGTACAGCAATAGCACCACCCATCGCGATGACACCGCCAAGCTTGTTAGGAACCGCACGTAAGATGGCATAGAAAGGTGTGTAATACCATACTGGTGCAATATGCGCAGGGGTTTTTAGTGAGTTCGCTGTCTCAAAGTTTGGTGGCTCAAGGAAGAAACCGCCGCCCTCTGGAAAGAAGAACACCACTGCAAAGAACAAGATAAAGAACACCACAATACCGACCATATCATGAACGGTGTAGTACGGATGGAACTCAATACCGTCTAATGGCACGCCATTTTTATCTTTTAGCTTTTTAATATCGATGCCATCAGGGTTGTTCGAACCCACATGATGCAGTGCCACTAAATGCATAAAGACCAAGCCCACGAGCACTAAAGGAATAGCGACAACGTGTAAGGCAAAGAAGCGGTTTAGGGTGATACCGGAGATAATATAATCACCACGTACCCATTCGGCAAGACCATCACCAATCACAGGTAGAGCAGCAGGTAAGTTCAAGATAACCTGTGCACCCCAGAATGACATGTTGCCCCAAGGTAGCAAGTATCCGAAGAAACCTTCTGCCATTAGCGCTAGATAGATACCCATACCGATGAGCCAAATAAGCTCACGAGGTTTTTGGTATGAACCGTATAGCAATGCGCGGAACATATGCAAATATACGACAACGAAGAACGCAGAGGCCCCCGTCGAGTGCATATAGCGAATGAGCCAACCGCCTTTGACATCACGCATGATGTATTCAACCGACGCAAATGCCCCTTCGGCACTTGGGTTGTACATCATGGTTAGCCAGATACCTGTCACCAATTGGTTGACCAGTACGACCATAGATAACACGCCGAAGAAGTACCAAAAGTTGAAGTTTTTTGGTGCGTAGTACTTGGACATGTGGTATTCATAGGTTTCGGTCGCAGGAAAGCGCGCGTCCACCCAGTGCATGATTTTTTTACCCATACTCATATTAAGCCTCCCCAACCGTCAAGATGGTACCATCCATGTTATATTCTGGGATAGGTAAGTTAAGCGGTGCTGGAACGCCACTAAAGACGCGGCCTGCTAAATCATACTTAGATCCGTGGCAGGGGCAGAAAAATCCGCCATACCAGTCATTACCGCCTAAATCAGCAGCACCAACATCAGGGCGATAGTTCGGCGCACAGCCCAAATGCGTACACACGCCTTCAACAACCAACACAGCTGGTTCTAAAGAGCGCGTAGGATTCGCACAGTATTCAGGTTGTAATGATGCACTAGAGTCAGGGTCAGACAGCATTGGCTTGACTGACTCTAATCCTGCGATCATCTCTTCGGTGCGCTTAACCACATAAATAGGTTTACCACGATATTTGATGACAATCATTTGTCCATCTTCGATAGAACCGATATCTTGGGTAACAGCCGCCCCTGCAGCTTCAGCTTTTGCGCTTGGCGTCCAAGAACGGACAAAAGGTGTCGCCACTGCAGCTACCCCAGCTGCACCAATCGCGGCAGTCGAGGCAATAAGAACTCTACGGCGTTGTACATTAACGCCTTCGGCATGGCTCATTAATACTTCCTCCAGGTGAATGAAATGGGATTATCCCACACTGGGTTTGTGGCTTAGAGAATATTGGCTTAAAAATATAGATACAATATCAAGCCACTTTAGCTGTGCCTAATTTTGCTAATTGTTGCTATTCTAAGCTATTTTGGTCATAAAATAAATTATTGCGTTAAAAATAAAGCAACCTTGATAGGGCATACTATGCGGTTGAAGCGGATGATTCGTGCCAGATGGCGTGAATATCGACGTGTCATTACCGTTTTTATACCAGCAAGGTGAGTCAGTGTGATGACCTTATAATTAATAAGGGTATTCAACAATAGCGAATGATACTTGAAATTGAGGTAATGTTCACTAACTTTCAGTCCCTAATCTCTATGTAAGTAGTCGTAAAGCAATTATCACCACACTATTAATAGCATGTAATAGCATGATGATAATTTTTGTTCCCTTAAAGACCAACGTCACAATGAAAATTTAATCTCTCTATCCATTGCGTGTGTTTATTAAAGCATCTATTAAAGGTAGGCTTTAGCGATTCACATTAGCCTTCAAGTGTACTCCAACGCTCAAGCTTGCTCATTATCTCATCTTCAATCGCTAGTAAACGCTCACTAGCGGCTGTTGCTGCATCGAAGTCTTTTGTGAACCACGAGCCATCAGCCAATTTTTCTTGTAGCGCATTTTGTTCAGCTTCAAGCGCCGCAATCTCTTTTGGCAAATTGTCCAACTCACGTTGTTCATTATAGTTGAGCTTTTTAGCAGCTGTATTGGGTTTGGCAGCTTGAGTAGGCTTATTAGCAGGTTTATTGTTCGTGGCACTGTTATTTGGCGACCTAGCAGCACGTGTGGCTTCTTCACGGTTTTTTTGTACCAGATACTCTTGATAACCACCGACGTACTCTTTGACGATGCCTTTGCCTTCTTCATCAGTATCGAACACCCAGGTAGAGGTGACGACATTGTCCATGAACGAGCGGTCATGGCTAATCAGCAAGATAGTACCGTTAAAGCTGCTGACCGATTCTTCTAAGAGCTCAAGGGTGGCCATATCCAAGTCGTTGGTTGGCTCATCAAGTACCAAAATATTGGCAGGCTTTAGCAACTGCTTGGCAAGTAGGACGCGGTTACGCTCACCACCCGACAATGCTTTGACTGGCGTACGTGCACGCTCTGGGGCAAACAAGAAGTCTTGTAAGTAGCTCATGATGTGAGTTTTGCGGCCACCCACTTCGACGAAGTCAGAACCTTCAGAGACGTTTTGCGCGACACTGGCTTCTAGATCTAACTGATCACGTAGCTGATCGAAGAAGGCGATTTTTAGGTTAGTGCCTAGCTCAACGCTACCTGTTTTGGTCACTTCATCGTCAGACATATCGAGTAGGGCTTTAATCAACGTGGTTTTACCAGCACCGTTGGGACCAACGATACCAATCTTGTCACCACGCATAATCATGGTACTAAAGTTATCAACCAGTACGTTGCCATCATATTCCAGATGCAAGTTTTTAACCTTACAAACCAGCTTGCCACTTTTTTCGCCTTCACCCATAGTGATGTTAACGTTACCGACTTGCTCACGGCGACCGCTACGCTCTTCACGCAGTGCTTTTAGCTCACGTACACGGCCTTCGTTACGGGTGCGACGGGCTTTGATGCCTTGGCGAATCCAAACTTCTTCTTGGGCCAGTTTTTTATCAAAGTTGGCATTGTTTTTTTCTTCAGCGAGTAACTGTAGCTCTTTTAGTTCTTGATAGCGTGCATAACCTTTAGCACCTTGAGTGACGTCATAGCTTGTCAGCTGACCACGGTCAAGCTCAACAATACGCGTCGCGAGCTTATTGACGAATGCTCTATCATGGGTCACGAATAACAAGGTCAATCCTTGCCAATCTAACAAGAAGCGCTCTAGCCATTCGATACTTTCGACGTCCAAATGGTTGGTCGGCTCATCTAGTAGCAAGACATCAGGCTTGGTAACCAGTGAGCGCGCGAGTAGCACACGGCGCTTACGACCACCAGATAGCGACGATAAATCATCTTCTGGATCAAGTCCCATGGTCGTAATCAGTCGCGTGGCATCACGCTCTAGATCCCAGCCATGTACTGCATCGATATCATGCTGCAAGTTCGCCATATGCTCACAAGCATCCATATCGCCATCGGCACACATATCGACCTGCTTATTATAGTCAATCAGCAGATCCGCGGTGCGACGGCTACCACCCATGACGATATCTAATATACGGCCACTGGTTTCGGGGACGTCTTGTTCTAGCATAGCGACACGCATACTACTGTTGGTAATAATCTCACCGCTGTCAGGCTGCAACGAGCCATTGATTAACTTAAACAGCGTGGATTTGCCTTCGCCATTGCGACCAATCAAACACACGCGCTCGCCAGCATCGATTGCAAAATCAATACCATCGAGGACGGGAGCGACGCCAAATGCGAGGTGAATATCTTTTAGATGTATCAGTGCCATAAAATATCTTAAGCTTATATAATAGTGAGGTAGGGGTTGTTGCAAAATTGGCAGCAGTATAACATGCCACCACCTGACTGTAGTGCGAGTAAATGCTTTATCAGCACTATTTTTCGCTTCTATCAATAGCAAATAGGCTGTCAATGTTATCGCTATTTAACGGCTACTATTTAACGGTCATCAATCACTAATATATATTCCTTCAAACACCTCACATAAATACAATCACTTAGAGAAAAATATGGATCAATCTGTACCACCAACGAAACCGTTACTCGACTCTCAAGGCGATACATCTGCCGACCAAAGCGAGCTACATGCTCAAGTGATCGAATTACAGATGAATATGTCTCATTTGGAGCTGACGGTAGAGCGGCTCGATGAAGTAGTCGCTCGGCAAGATAAGCATATCCAGACCCTGCAACGTCAGCTGCAGCTTATATATAAACAAGTTGAAAGCCAAGATACTGAAGGGGGGATTGCGCCGTTTGATGTGATGGCTGATAGACCACCTCATTATTAAATACCTATGAGCCTTTAAAGGCCACTAATTATATCTGTATATTTCAAGCTAAAATTATATCCACATTTTTAGATACAGTTACTAGTCGATGACTGTCTAGTCATAATTCGGTAATAATGTATTTTTACAGTTGTCTTAAGGTGAAAAAGCCATTAGTATCCTTCCCCTTAGCTGCTGCCTACTTATCAATCCCTCGGTATGGCGGTAAAACAATGCGGATGTTTGGAGATACACAATGCGGGCCACTTTTCACCTAAAAACCCTTACGGTAGCTGTTGCTGCTCTTTCTGTTGCTAGCGTCGCTAGTGCTGCTGGTCTTGATCGTTCAGGTCAGGATATCACCGCATTCTTACAAGATGGAACCTATGCCGAAACCGTTTATACTTATATCGATGCCGATGTGAGTGGCAAGGATTCATCAGGCAATAAAATTGATGACATCGCAGAAGATTATGACTTTTTTCGTTATGGCGTAAAAGCAGATATCAATGATACATTCAGTGTTGGTATCTTATACGACGAGCCTTTCGGTGCTGCTGCTGATTATAGCGGCGACAACAATTTTATAGATGCAAATGGTGAAGGTACCAATGTAGAAGTGCGTACTGAAAACATTACTGGTATTATCGGTGCAAAATTTGGCGAAAATAAAAGCTTTCAAGTCTATGGTGGTCCAGTAGCCCAACGTGTAAAAGCTGACGTAAAATTACGTGGTACTGCTTATAGTGCTGCTAACGGTTATACCACTCACATTAGTGCCGATCAGGACTATGGTTATCTTGCAGGTTTTGCTTACAGCAAGCCTGAAATTGCATTGAAAGCCGCCTTAACCTACCGTTCAGAAATCGAACATAATGCACAATCAGCAGAAATTTATCCTGTTGTCGGTTCTGGTCTTATCCCAGCTCCTGTTGTAACTGCATTGGGTCTTTCAACAACTAGAAGCGAAAGTATTGAAATTACCACACCTGAATCAGTCAACTTTGATTTTCAAACGGGTATTAATCCAACGACACTAGCAACGGCTAAAGTGCGCTGGGTACCTTGGAGTGACTTTGCTATCGTACCCTCGTTATACAACGATGTGAGTAAAGTTTCTACACAAGACGATAAAGGTTTGGCATTAGTTAGTTATGATGAAGACCAGTGGCAGGTTGAGTTAGGTCTTGCTAAGCGTCTAGCCCCACAGTTTGCAATTAGCGGTACGGTTGGTTGGGATAGTGGTGCAGGTAATCCTGTCACTTCACTTGGCCCAATTGAAGGCTATTACAGTGTCGGTCTAGGTGGTAAATATGACATCACTGAAAACTGGGCAGTGTCTGCTGGTGGTAAATATCTGTGGTTCGGTGATGCTGAAGGCCAAATCCCAACTAAGCAAGTTGTCAGCAAGTTTGAAGACAACGACGGTTTTGCACTTGGTGTAAAAGTATCTTATCAAGCGAAGTAATAGCAAACTGAGCATTATATAGTTTGGCTATTTATTTGGTAATTTAACAACGATAAAAAAGCGATCCTGAATGGGTCGCTTTTTTGCTTTATCTATAGTACAAAATTGGTATATGTAGACTGTTATAAGTGTACGATTTTAACTGTTCTATTTTAGTCTGAAAAGACGATTTTAGTCTAGTAAAAAAACAAAACATCAAAGCTAAAATTATTAAAGGAAACAAGTGTTTAGTACAATATTTTAGGGTATTCTATACTGTTCAGTCATAAAATAGAAATAAAGTACTTTAAGTGTTGTTTTAGTGTCAAAAAATCATTACTATCGAAATTAGGACACCGTTTATATGATTTAAATTTGTACGCTTTATGGTCAATTTTAGATTTGTATAACGGTTAAACAACGAGGACGTTTGGAGATATATAATGCGCACTACCTTTCACTTAAAAACCCTTGCGGTAGCCGTCGCTACTATTTCTGTAGCCAGCATTACTCATGCTGCAGGTCTAGATCGTTCAGGTCAAGACGTCACTGCTTTCTTCCAAGACGGTACGTATGCCGAAGCTGTTTACACTTATATTGATGCTGATGTTAGTGGATATGATAGCTCTAATAACAATCCGTTCGACAATACTTATGAGCGTGGTAATAAAACGGGCGATATTGCTGAATCCTATGATTTTTTTCGTTATGGCGTAAAAGCGGATATCAATGACACTTTTAGTGTCGGTATTTTATATGATGAACCTTTTGGTGCTGCTGTTGAATACAAAGGTGACAACAATTTTGTTGCAAACAACAATCCAGCAGATTCAGCTGCTGAGTTTGCTAATGATGCAGTACCGACGCCTGGAGGACTCGATGGCGCGATAGTAGGTATTGGTGAAGCTAGCACTGCAGGTGAAAATACTAAAGTGGAAGTCCGTAGCGAAAGTGTCACTGCTATCCTTGGTATGAAGCTTGGTGAAAAGAAAAATTTCCAAATATATGGCGGTCCAGTCGCCCAACGCATTCAAGCAGATACAAAATTACGAGGTCTTGCCTATGGCCCCGCTACTGGTTATACATCACGTATTAGCCCTGATCAAGATTACGGTTATATAGCAGGTGTGGCTTATAGTAAGCCTGAAATTGCCTTAAAGGCTGCCTTGACTTATCGCTCTGAAATTGATCACAAATCACAAATATTCGAAAGTTATCCTTTAGCATCAATTATTGGTGCAAGCACTGGTCGTGATATTCCGACAAGCCGTAGCGGGACTATTGAGACCACCACGCCAAAATCAGTAAACTTTGACTTTCAGACTGGTATCAATCCGACGACTTTAGCTACTGCGAAAGTACGCTGGGTACCTTGGAGTGATTTTTCAATTACACCACCATTATATAATGAAGTCAGTAAAAATCCCGTTTCACGCCCTGATGGTTTGAACTTAGTTGATTATGACGACGATCAATGGCAAGTAGAGTTGGGTATGGCGAAACGCCTAACGCCAGCATTTGCTGTCAGTGGTACCGTTGGCTGGGATAGTGGTGCTGGTGATCCAACGACGTCATTAGGACCTATCGAAGGTTACTATAGTGCAGGTCTAGGTGCCAAATACAATGTCACTCCTGAGTGGGCTGTATCAGCCGGTGGTAAGTACTTATGGTTTGGTGATGCGCAAGGTCGATTACCAACTGGCAAGATCGTTGGCGACTTCGATGACAATGATGGGTACATCGTTGGTGTGAAGCTTTCTTACCAAGACACAAAATAATTAGTGAACACTTGTACTTATTTTTAAAATACTAGATTTAATGAATAAAAAGCAGCCCATTGTGGCTGCTTTTTTTATTGACGAAAATTATTAAAAAATAATATTAATTATCAATGCGTTACGTTTTCATTAATGAATAAACGTACTTCACTTTGACTGTTTAGTATACTGGCACGGTTATTATTTATATTTGACACGTTAATTAGGATCAAAATCTGCTTGACATAAATCTATCTTTGTAAAAAGTGGAAAAGGGTATTGCTATAGCGTTAAACTTTAATTATGATACTGAAATCAGTTACGTTGTCTTACATAGTGGTAATGTCTGATAACAATGACAGGTAACATTGCGTAAGCGATGGTTACATTCAATAGTTAAGTCGTATGGCAAAGGATTGCACAGCATAAGTTTCAATTACTGATAAAAGTATTACAGTGATTAAGCTTTTTGCCAGTTATTTTATTCATGGAGGATATCAAGTGTCTCAAAAGTTCCCTATCTCTAAACTCACTCTCGCTCTACTTACCCTATCTGCTGCATCATTGACGCAAGCAGCTGGTCTTGATCGTTCGGGTCAAGATATCAAAGGTTTCTTTAATCCTGGTACTTATGCCGAAGTTGATTACGCTTATATCGATACAAAAGTCTCTGCTCATGACAATGCCGGTGCTATCGTCACCTCAACTGAAGAGATTCGTAATGGCATTACGGCGACTGAGGCTGAATACGAAAAAGGTGTGGCAACTGGTGACGCGACTCCAGATACATACAGTTTTATGCGTTACGGGGTAAAAACTGACATTACTGAAAATATCAGTGTCGGCGTATTTTATGATGAGCCGTTTGGTGCAGAAGTAGAGTATTCTGGAGATAATACTTTTGTCTCTCAAGCAGGCAAAGATACCATTGCTGATTCATCGTCAGGGATATCTGTTCCTAATGAAGTCATCAACCCTTCAGTATTAGATCCAGACTATGACAAAAACACTAACGTTAGTGTTCATACAGAATCATGGACAGGGTTGATTGGTTATAAGGCCAATGGCTTCCAAGTTTATGGTGGTCCAGTTATGCAGAAAGCGAAAGCAGAAGTACATCTGCGAGGTCAAGCATACGGCCCCTTGACAGGCTATGATGCCAATGTAAACCCTGACACTGACTATGGCTGGGTAGCCGGTTTGGCTTATAGTAAACCTGAAATTGCTCTAAAAGCAGCGCTCACTTATCGCTCAGAAATTGAGCATGAAACCCCAGTAGGCGAAAGAGTACCATTACTAGGATCACCTTTGAAAGATGTAGCATTAGGTAAACTAGGAATCGATCCAAACTCTGAACTAGGTCAGTCTATTGGTGAATATGCAACGACCAACGCTACTGTAACCACACCTGAATCAGTGAATCTAAATATTGAAACTGGCCTGAGTGAAAAGTATCAGCTTTTAGGTACATTGGATGTACGCTGGGTACCTTGGAGCGATTTCACTATCGTACCTCCGCTTTATAATGCTTATTCTAAGGCGGCTGACCCTGAAGGTTTGCCACTTTTATCCTATGATAAAGACCAATGGAAAGTTGATGTTGGTTTAGCCAAACGTTTTAATGAAAAGCTGGCAGGTTCAGTAGTTGTTGGTTATGATTCAGGTGCAGGCGATCCTGTCAGCTCATTGGGTACTATTGAAGGATTCTATAGTGTCGGTGGCGGTGTTAAATACAATGTCACACCTGAATGGGCGGTATCAGTCGGTGGCAAATACCTTAAGTTTGGTGATGCTACTGGACAATTACCTAACGGCAGTATCGTTAGCAAAGCCGAAGATAATGATGGCTACATCGCTGGTGTAAAGCTGTCTTATCAAAGCCAGTAAACTATCATTCGATGATATTGCATTAAACAACCTCTTTAAAAAGCTTATCTGACCATTTAGTTGGATAAGCCTCATCAAGCACTATTATTATGTAAAGTAACAAATTAGTACTTATATAAATATTGGATGTCTCACAAATGAACGTTTGCGTCATGCTTTATTAGCCATTGTTAGTTGTTATAAATTGACTTTATAAACTAAATTTGGTTATCTATATATCTTGCCTAAATACTAATTTCATTATTAGTAGATAAAGGAATATCTATCAATCATCCATGGAGGAAGACGAATGTCACCTAACCGTCATTCAATCTCAGCTATAGTGACAGCTAAAAAATTCAAAACCCCGCTAAAAGCCAGTGTTGTGCTTTTGACATCAATGATCTTGGCCGCCTGTAATACGACTGACGACCCTTCTTATAATCTAGATGATGTCTTCACTCCAATACCAGGAAATGGTGGGGCAACTGATAAAGAACTAGCAGAAGCAAAAGCCGAAGCCGAAGCTGCTAAAGCAGAAGCTGAAAAAGCAAAAGCCGAGGCCGCTGAACAAATAGCTGCCGCTGAAAAAGCAGCTGAAGAAAAAGCAGCCGCGGCTATCAAAGCTAAGGAAGATGCTGAAGCTGCCACCGCAGCAGCTGAAAAAGCCAAAGCAGATGCTATTAAGGCGAAAGAAGACGCCGAAAAAGCGTTAGAAGAGGCCTTAGCTAATGGTGGTGGTTCAGAAGCCCTACAAAAAGAAGCAGAACGTAAAGCTAAATTGGCCGAACAAGCACAAGCGGACGCAGAAGCTGCCGAAGCTGCTGCTGAAGCTGCCGAAACCGCCGCCGCCGCCGAAGCAAATGCAGCCCAAGCTGCACAACAAGCTGCGCAAGATGCAGTAACAGCCGCTCAGATTAAAAATGACCCTGAAGCCGCTAAATCTGGTGTACAGCATATTAGTATTGATGCTTCTGGATTAGGCCAAGGCATGCTTACTACTACCACTCGTGATTTTGATATCACGGATGAAACACAAGTAGATGCGCGAGCAGATGAAGCTTCAGGTGGCCTAGTCTCCGATCCTGTTGCACTGAAAGTCAGTGGTGATAACGATTCTGAAGTAGCAGGCTCTAATGGATTTAAATCTTTTGAAAACACGACTAAAGTTAATAGCTCTTCATTAGGTGAAGTCGATCTAGTTTATACCTCAACATATAAAGATTTTGGCGATGACTTAAGAGTCGCTCATATTGATGGTGCTGCTGCTGGTTTGTTACCAGTGAACGGTGTTGCTGTGGTTGGTAATGCTACCCAAGCTGCCAACATGCCAACCGAAGGTAAAGTTGGTTACACTGGTGACGCAACTTATCGTGAAACTGGTCAAGATAAAGATATTAAATTTGGTACCTCAGTATTCACCGCTGACTTTGTAGCTAAAAACATCAAAGGTGACTTAACCTTTAGTGATAAGAACATTGGTTTAGAAGCAGATATTGATGGTAATCAGTTCTCAGGTAGTAAAGACGGCTATAATACCGATGGTGGATTCTACGGTGGAGATGGCCAGTACATAGGTGGTATCTACGAAGGCAATGGCGCCCAAGGTACTTATGGTGCAACCAGTGATAAGCAAGTAGCAGCTGAGCAAGCCGCTAAAGAAGCTGCTGCTCAAGCACAAAATTCTGAAAAAGCATTAGCTGCTGCTCAAGCACAAGCCGCAGAAGCTCAAGCTGCTGCAGAACAAGCGAAAGCTAATGCCGAAAAAGCAAAAGCAGATGCCAAAAAAGCCCAAGAAGCTGCTGATAATGCAGGTACTGGCGGTGATGATCAAGCGCTCCAAGAAGCATTAGATAGAGCCGCCGCAGCAGAAGCCGCCGCAGATAAAGCAAAAGCGGATGCAGATAAAGCAAAAGCGGATGCAGAGGCAGCTGCTAAGAAATTAGTAGATGCAGCAAATGCAGAGGCCGCTGCTGCTAAGAAAGCTGCAGAACAAGCGAAAGCTGATGCCGCAAAAGCAAAAGCAGATGCTGAGAAAGCTGAAAATGCTTCTAAAGAAGAAGCTGCTGCTGCTAAGAAAGCTGCAGAAGAGGCAGAAGCTCGTGCTAAAGCTGCAGAAGAAAAAGCAAAAGCTGCAGAAGAAAAAGCTAAAGAGGCTGCTGAAAAAGCAAAAGCTGACGCTGATGCACGTGTAGCGCAAGCTCAGAAAGATGCAGCGGAAGCCGCTAAAAAATCAGAAGAAAAACTTGCAGCAGCTGAAAAAGCCAAAGCAGATGCCATTAAAGCGAAAGAAGACGCCGAAAAAGCGTTAGAAGAGGCTTTAGCGAATGGCGGTGGTTCAGAAGCCCTGCAAAAAGAAGCAGAACGTAAAGCTAAATTGGCCGAACAAGCACAAGCGGACGCTGAAGCTGCACAAACCGCAGCCGAAGCTGCACAAGACGAAGCTGCAGCTGAAGAAAATGCAGCCCAAGCGGCTCAACAATCAGCACAAGAGGCAGCAGCAGCCGCTCAGATTAAGAATGACCCTGAAGCCGCTAAGTCTGGTGTACAGTCACTAAATATTGATGCAAGTGCTGCAGGTCTAGACGCATTCAAAACCACCACGCGTGACTTTACGATTGGTGAAGACAACGTTGATGCTCGAGCAGATACTGCATCAAACGGCTTATTACCTATCGTTAATGTGACCACCTCAGGCCCGAACGATACTGATCTTGCCAATGGGTTTAAATCACATGAAGACAACACTGAGATTGAGACCGCTCTAGGCGTATTACCATTAACCTATACCTCAACTTATAAAGATTTTGGCGATGACATGCGCATCGGTCACATTGATGGTGCTGCTACAGTTGCTGCCCTTGGCGGTACGAAACTTCCTGTCAATGGCGTTGCCGTGGTTGGTAATGCCACCCAAGCTGACAATATGCCGACAGAAGGTAAAGTTGGTTATACCGGTGATGCCACTTATCGCAAGCTAGGTATCGGTAATGACATCGAATTTGGCAAATCAGTATTTACTGCCGACTTTGTCGCTCAAAACGTCAAAGGCGATCTGACATTTGACAAAGCCGGTGAGATTGGCCTAACCGCTGCTATTGATGGCAACCAGTTCTCAGGTGCTGCTGCTGACAATGCCGGATATAACACCGACGGTGGATTTTATGGTGGCGATGGCCAGTACATAGGCGGTATCTATGAAGGCAATGGCGCCCAAGGTACTTATGGTGCGAAAAGTGATGCACAAACACAAGCTGAGCAAGCCGCTAAAGAAGCCAAAACTAATGCAGAAGCTACTGAAAAAACCCTAGCCGCTGCTCAAGCACAAGCCACAGAAGCTCAAGCTGCTGCAGACAAAGCCCAAGCGGATGCTGTAAAAGCGAAAGCCGATGCTGAAAAAGCGCAAGAAGCAGCGGATAACGCTGGTACTGGCGGTGATGATCAAGCGCTCCAAGATGCATTAGATAGAGCTGCCGCAGCAGAAGCCGCCGCCGAAAAAGCCCAAGCGGATGCAGATGCAGCAATCAAAACTGCCACAGAAAAAGCACAAGAAGAAGTTAAAGCGGCACAGGATCAAGCACAAGTAGAAATTGCCGCTGCACAAAGTAACGTTGAAGCTGCTCAACAAGAAGCTGCGACTGCCAAAGCTACCGCTACTGCAGCTGAAGCTACCGCTACTGCAGCTGAAGCTACCGCTGCTGCCGCCGAAAAAGAGGCCGCCGAAAAAATTGCCGCAGCAGAGTCAGCAGCAGAAGAAGATGTAGCAGCAGCTCAAGCTCAGGCAGATAAAGCAATAGCTGATGCTGAAAAAGCTCAGGCAGACTTAGAACAAGCTAAAGCAGCTACTCAAGCAGCAGAAGATAGAGCAGCTACAGCAGCTACAGCAGCAGCAGCAGCCGAACAGAAAGCTCAAGATTTGCAAGATCAACTAGATGCGCTAAATAATCCTGATGCATACAAGTCTGATGCCGAAGCGGAGCAATCAGGTGCTCAAACACTAAATATTGATGCAAGTGCTGCAGGTCTAGACGCATTCAAAACTACCACGCGTGACTTTACGATTGGTGAAGACAACGTTGATGCTCGAGCAGATACTGCATCAAACGGCTTATTACCTATCGTTAATGTGACCACATCAGGAGCTGGTGATACTGAGCTTGCCAATGGCTTTATGAGTCATGATGACAGCACTGAGATTCCTACTGCCTTAGGTGTATTACCATTAGACTATACGTCGGTTTACAAAGACTTTGGTGATAACGGAGAGATGCGCATCGGTCATATCGATGGTACTGCTACAGTTGCTGCTCTTGGTGATGCAGAACTTCCAGTAAATGGCGTTGCGGTGACAGGCAATAAAACAGAGACGCTACCTACAGACGGCACGTTTGAATATGCTGGTGATGCCACCAATCGTCAACTTGGTGCGGGTAACGACATTGAGTATGGCAGCTCAGAGTTTACTGCTGACTTCGTCGCTAGCAAAGTTGATGGTACGCTGAAATTCTCTAAAGCTGGTGAAATCGGTCTATCAGCAAGTATTGACGGCAATGAGTTTTCTGGTGCTGCAGCCGATAACGATGGCTACAATACAGAAGGTGCTTTCTACGGCAAAGATGCTAATTATATCGGTGGTATCTATGAAGGTAATGGGTCACAAGGTACGTATGGTGCAGAGAAAGATGGCACTCCAGCTGACCTAGTTGAGCCTGAAGTTCCAGAGCCTGAAGTTCCAGAGCCTCCAGCCAATCCAGATGTAGTTGCTAACGCTGATGTCACCGGAATTATGAGCAACACTTTGAGTAGTCAAGAAGGTTTAGGCACTACTAATGCTATTGGTTTCCGTCAGTTCGTTAACGATAAGCAAGACTTCACGACCACAAGTACAAATGATAACGGTGAAGTTGTACCGGATATTGTTGAAAACGAGAGCACCAATAACTTCCCTGATTACAATGAGTTTGATGCACGTCTTGACATTGTTAAGCCAGAACAGTTTACTGAAACCACGAACTTAACCACAGTTCGGGATGACGATATTGTAGCTAGTAACGGCTTTATGAAGTCTGCTACACAAAACGTTGCAACGATCCAAAATGCCAATTCACCAATCGGTAAGATTGAGCTAAAAGTTGACTATGATTCAGTTTACAAAAACTTCAATTCACAGATGCAGATCGGTCATGTTTATGGTGATATTCGTAAAGAAGGTTTTGCTGGCGGTGTGAAATCACGCTATGCAAACGTCTATGCAACCGGTAATGGTACTGCTCAGGCTGATATGGATTATCTGAAAACCTTAGGACAGTACAACATTGATAATGGTATCAATGATGGTAAAGTGGCGTATGCTGGTGTTGCTACCTATGCAGAAAACATACATCTGCTAGACAGTACTGCTATAGATCCAGTTTTAGACGGCACCTCTAAATTTGATGTCGACTTTGTGAACAGTAAGCTTGAAGGTAAGTTGACGTTTGCAGATGGCGACTATAAGTATATGCCTGCTGGCAATGAAATTAATATCAATGCAGATATTACAGGCAATACCTTTGCTGGTACAAACGCTGCTAACAACGTTCAAACCTCAGGTGGTTTTTATGGCGAGGATGCTAATTTCTTAGGCGGTATCTACCAAGAAGCCCAACCTGGCGATGTAGCAGGTACAGGTACTACACAAGGAACTGGAACAACCTTCCAAGGTACCTTTGGCGCTGAAAAGCAACCTAAGCCTTAATAGAACATATTTAGACTTCTTATTTTAATGAAGAAAAAGCGCCTTAGGGCGCTTTTTTTATTGCCATTAATAAAGAGAAAAATATTATTATTGTAGTTTACAACTGTTTCCTTAATGGATTAATGTTGATCTAATAAAATTATCTTTTCAAGAGGATAAATCTCCTTAGGATATTATATTAAACTATAGTTTGTTATTTATACTGTTGTTATGGCGATATCTATCCAAGATAAAGCTGGTTTCTTAATATGCTATACATGTGATTTATATTGAGTTGTCAGTTGTTTAAAATCTATAACCTCACACATATGCTATATAACCTTGTTATCACATAGTTTTGGATAGATTTTTTAACAGTCAAGCAAATTTTCTTAGTGTTTTCTTTTATAAAAATAGACCAATGGTTCTAAATTAATGTGATTTCATAGGTCTTGACTAGAAATAACTTCCTTATTTAAGATTTTTAGTAGAAACGTAGCTTATTTCTATAATTTATTTAATTATCTTTATGACTTTCTCATAGACAGTCATTGTCGATTCGAATTTTTTGGCATGCAGTATTAGTGAAATAATAGTCATGTATATACAGCGAGCCTTCCTCATAATTTCTAATATTCTATAAATATTCTCTTTAATAGATATTAATTAGTAACCAAAGGTTACGGTGAACAATATTTCGTTTATATTAATTGACTTTTTGTATGTAATTTGTTTATCTATACGCGGCACTGGATAAAAGTCGTGCCTAACGGAATATCATAAACTCTTCATGGAGGAAGTCGAATGTCACCTAACCGTCATTCAATCTCGGCTGTATCGACAGCTAAAAAATTAAATACCCCGCTTAAAGCCAGTGTTGTTCTTTTGACAGCAGTTATTCTAGCTTCATGTGCAACTAGTGGAGGAGATAATTCTACTACTCCAAAACCAACTCCTGTTTTACCAGGGGTAGAAGACGGTGGAACTGGCGGAGAAACTGGTGGTGATGAAGCTGGCGGAGAAACTGGTGGCGGTGAAACTAGTGGCGATATAGCAGCTATTAAAGATGCAGAGGCTAGAGCCAAAGATGCAGAAGCTAAAGCGGCAATTGCAGAGGATCAGACAAAAGTTGCGCAAGCTAAATTAGCAGAAGCTACCAAAGCACTAGACGTGGCTAAAAAAACAGCACAAGAAAAAATTGAAGCTATAGAAAAGGCATCAAAATCAGAACTAAATGCTGCTAAAAAAGCGGCGAAAACTGCTCAAGATGCACTTAAAATCGCTGAGGATACATTTAATGTAGAGTCCTCTAAAGCGGTTGCCGCTGCTAAAGCAGAAGCGGCAGAAGCCAAAGGCGCAGCACAGGCCGCTAGAGCAGAAGCTGTAGCCAAAATTGAAGCAGCCGCAAAAGCATCCAATGCAGATGTAGACGCTGCTAAAAAAGTCGCGGCAGAAGCAGTAGAAAAAGTTAAAGCTGCGGAAGAAAAAGCAAAGGCAGCAGATACTCGAGCAACAGCAGCTGAGACCAAAGCACAAGAAATACAAGAATCGTTAAAAGCAGAGACAGCTGCTAAAGAGGCAGCACAAGCTAAAAACAAAGTAGCTGAAACTGAAACGAAGAAAGCTCAAGATAAAGCCAAGATAGCAGAAGCAAAAGCAGCAGCAGCAGACAAAGCGGTTGCTGATGCAAAAGCTGATGCTACTAAGAAGATTGCAGCCATAGAGAAAGCATCAGATAGCCAAATTGCTGCTGCTGAACAAGAAGCAAAAGTTGCACAAGAGGCACTTAAAACTGCGGAAGCGAAAGCAATTGTTGCCACAAAGGCAGCTGCAAAAGCCGCTGCCGCTGCTGCCGCTGCTGCCACTAGAGAAGCTGCAGCAAAAATAGAGGCTGTTAAAACTGCCTCAGCAAGCCAAATTGGGGCTGCAAAAAAAGAAGCCATTGCTGCTCAGGCACGCGCTGACAAAGCGGTCGCAGATGCCGCTACTGCTCAAAAACGTGTAGAAGAAGCGGAGGCGATTGCTAAATCAGAGGCTGATAGAGCAGACTTAGAGGCTTCGCAAAAGGAACAGGCGATAAAGCAAGCTGAAGAAGCAAAAGTAGAGGCATTAAAGGCTAAGGATGAAGCAGTAAAAGCAAACAAAGAAGCAGCAGATTCTAAACAGTTAGCCGAAAAAGCTAAAGCGGACTTAGTAGCTGCCGAAGCAGCACTTGCTAAAGCTGAGAAAGACCTAGAAGAAGCGTTGGCAAGTGGAGGTAATCCAGAAGCCCTTCAAGCAGAAGTGGATCGTCGCCAAGCCGCCCTTGACGCGGCGAACGCTAAAGCCACAGCAGCCGAGCAAGCACAAGCAGCAGCGACTGCCGCAGCCGAGGCCCAAGTCGCCGCCGCTCAGCAAGCCACTCAAGCAGCGCAAGATGCCTTAGCTGCCGCTCAAATCAAGAACGCACCTGAAGCCGCTAAGTCTGGAGTTCAACATGTCAGTATCGACGCTTCAGGTTTAGGCCAAGGCGCACTGACAACCACGACTCGTGACTTTGGCATTACCGATGCAACACAAGTACAAGCTCGTGCAGATATTGCTTCTGGAGGCCTAGTATCTGATCCTGTAGCACTTCAAGTCAGTGGTGACAATGATGCAGCAGTAGCAGGCTCTAACGGATTCAAGTCATTTGAAAACACCACCAAAGTAGTTACTTCATCACTGGGTGAACAAGACCTCGTCTACACCTCAACGTATAAAGATTTCGGTGATGACTTAAGAGTGGCTCATATCGATGGCGCCGCTGCTGGACTGTTACCTGTTAACGGTGTTGCCGTCGTCGGCAATGCGACTGAAGCTGATAACATGCCAAAAGATGGCATCGTAGGCTACACAGGTGATGCCACCTATCGCAAGATTGGTTTAGGCAAAGACATTCAATTTGGCACCTCAGTCTTTACTGCCGACTTTGTCGCCAAGAACCTAAAAGGTGATTTAACCTTTAGTGATAAGAAGATTGGATTAGAAGCCACGATTGCAGGCAACCAGTTCTCAGGTAGCAAAGATGGTTACAACGCCGATGGTGGATTCTTCGGTGGTGACGCGCAGTACCTAGGCGGTGTTTACGAAGGTAATGGCGCTCAAGGTACCTATGGTGCTAAGAGTGACAAGCAGACCGCAGCAGAAAAAGCGGCTGTGAAAGCACAAGCGGATGCGGATGCAGCCAATGCAGCCATCGCTGGTGTTCAAGCACAAGCTGCTGCTGCCAAAGCTGCCGCAGACAAAGCCCAAGCTGATGCCATTAAAGCGCAAGAAGCCTTGGCAAGAGCAGAAGAGAACTTAGCAAACGCCGGTAATGGTGAAGACCTGCTCGCGGCTGCACTAGAACGTGCTGCATTAGCAGAAGCGGCAGCAGAAGCAGCAGAGACTGCAGAAGCGACAGCGATAGCTGCTAAAGAAGCTGCCTTAGCAGCTAAAGCTTCAGCAGAGGATGCTGCCATTAAAGCACAAGCTGCAGCAGACAAAGCCATTGGTGAGGCTAAAGTAGAAGCAGACAAGAAAGTAGAAGAGGCCAATAAACAAGCGGCTGATGCAAAAGCTCAAGCGGCTGATGCTGAAGCACGTGCTACTGCGGCTGAAGCGGCAGAGATAAAAGCCAAAGCTGAAGCAGACAAAGCCAAAGCTGATGCTGAGACCGCGATTGCAGCAGCTAATGCCAAAGCTGAAGAAGCAAAAGTAGAGGCATTAAAGGCTAAGGATGAAGCAGTAAAAGCAAACAAAGAAGCAGCAGATTCTAAACAGTTAGCCGAAAAAGCTAAAGCGGACTTAGTAGCTGCCGAAGCAGCACTTGCTAAAGCTGAGAAAGACCTAGAAGAAGCGTTGGCAAGTGGAGGTAATCCAGAAGCCCTTCAAGCCGAAGTGGATCGTCGCAAAGCAGCCCTTGATGCGGCTAACGCCCAAATTAGCGCCGCCGAGCAAGCGCAAGCTGCCGCGACAGCTGCCGCAGAAGCTCAAATAGCAGCCGCCAACCAAGCCGCGCAAGCCGCCAAAGACGCCTTAGCAGCCTCGCAGATTAAGAACGCCCCTGAAGCGAAGAAATCGGGAGTTCAATCCTTAAACATTAACGCCGGCTCACTTGGATTGTTTAACACCACCACCCGCGACTTTACCGTCAATGAAGACGGCTCTGCCGTGGACGCTCGTGCTGATATTGCCTCACAGAACCCAGATGGCACAGCAGGCTTACTACCACTGGTCCCAATCACCCTCTCAGGTGAAGGCGACACTGAAGTGGCTAATGGCTTTAAAGCCCATGAAGATAACACCAACATTGTGGTTGCCGCCATTGGTCAAACACTGCCTTTAACCTACACCTCAACCTATAAAGACTTTGGCGATGACATGCGCATCGGCCACATTGACGGCTCTGCTGAAGTCACCCTATTAAACAAAACCCTACCTGTCAATGGTGTCGCCGTCATCGGTAATGCCACCCAAGCGGCCAATATGCCAACAGAAGGTAAGGTTGGCTACACAGGGGATGCCACTTACCGCAAGCTTGGCATTGGTAATGACATCGAGTTTGGCAAATCCGTCTTTACGGCCGACTTCGTGGCTAAAAACGTAAAAGGCGACTTAAGCTTTGCCAACGCCGGTAAGATTGGTTTAACCGCCGGTATTAATGGTAACCAATTCTCAGGATCGGCCGCTGACAATGCTGGTTACAGCACTGAAGGTGGCTTCTTTGGTGGCGACGCTCAATACCTAGGCGGGGTTTACGCTGGTAATGATGCCCAAGGTACCTATGGCGCGAAGAGCGACAAGCAAACCGCCGCAGAGCAGGCCGCTGCCAAAGCACAAGCGGATGCCGCCAAAGCCAATGCTGACAAAGACAGCGCCAACGCTCAAGCCGCTGCTGCCAAAGCGGCTGCTGACAAAGCTCAAGCGGATGCCGTTAAAGCCCAAGAAGCCTTAGCAAAAGCAGAAGAAGCCTTGGCCAATGCGGATACAGGAGACGGTGGTCTTGCTGCCGCCTTAGCAAGAGCGGAAGCGGCAGAAGCCGCCGAAGCGGCTGCTCTAGCAGCGGCTGCCACCGCAGAGACCGCACGCCTTGCTGCTGAACAAGCTCAAGCTGCTGCAGAAGACGCTGCCCTAAAAGCCAAAGCGGCGGCCGACAAAGCGGTTGGTGACGCTAAAGCGGAAGCCGACAAGAAAGTCACAGAAGCCAATCAACAAGCGGCTGATGCTAAAGCGCAGGCGGCTAAAGCAGAAGCCGACGCGGCCACCGCTAAAGCGGCAGAAGATAAAGCCAAAGCGGAAGCCATAAAAGCCAAAGCGGATGCTGAAACTGCCATTGCAGCTGCCAACGCTAAAGCTGACACTGCCAATCAACAGGCAATAGATGCCAAAGCCCAAGCCGAGCTTGAGAAACAAAAAGCGGCGACTGCCCAAGCAGAAGCGGACAAAGCCAAAGATGAATTACTCACCGCACAAGCTGCCCTAGCTAAAGCAGAGAAAGATCTAGCGGATGCTCTAGCATCAGGCAATGGCAACACCGCCGCCTTACAAGCCGAAGTGGATCGTCGCAAAGCAGCCCTTGATGCGGCTAACGCCCAAATTAGCGCCGCCGAGCAAGCGCAAGCTGCCGCGACAGCTGCCGCAGAAGCTCAAATAGCAGCCGCCAACCAAGCCGCGCAAGCCGCCAAAGACGCCTTAGCAGCCTCGCAGATTAAGAACGCCCCTGAAGCGAAGAAATCGGGAGTTCAATCCTTAAACATTAACGCCGGCTCACTTGGATTGTTTAACACCACCACCCGCGACTTTACCGTCAATGAAGACGGCTCTGCCGTGGACGCTCGTGCTGATATTGCCTCACAGAACCCAGATGGCACAGCAGGCTTACTACCACTGGTCCCAATCACCCTCTCAGGTGAAGGCGACACTGAAGTGGCTAATGGCTTTAAAGCCCATGAAGATAACACCAACATTGTGGTTGCCGCCATTGGTCAAACACTGCCTTTAACCTACACCTCAACCTATAAAGACTTTGGCGATGACATGCGCATCGGCCACATTGACGGCTCTGCTGAAGTCACCCTATTAAACAAAACCCTACCTGTCAATGGTGTCGCCGTCATCGGTAATGCCACCCAAGCGGCCAATATGCCAACAGAAGGTAAGGTTGGCTACACAGGGGATGCCACTTACCGCAAGCTTGGCATTGGTAATGACATCGAGTTTGGCAAATCCGTCTTTACGGCCGACTTCGTGGCTAAAAACGTAAAAGGCGACTTAAGCTTTGCCAACGCCGGTAAGATTGGTTTAACCGCCGGTATTAATGGTAACCAATTCTCAGGATCGGCCGCTGACAATGCTGGTTACAGCACTGAAGGTGGCTTCTTTGGTGGCGACGCTCAATACCTAGGCGGGGTTTACGCTGGTAATGATGCCCAAGGTACCTATGGCGCGAAGAGCGACAAGCAAACCGCCGCAGAGCAGGCCGCTGCCAAAGCACAAGCGGATGCCGCCAAAGCCAATGCTGACAAAGACAGCGCCAACGCTCAAGCCGCTGCTGCCAAAGCGGCTGCTGACAAAGCTCAAGCGGATGCCGTTAAAGCCCAAGAAGCCTTAGCAAAAGCAGAAGAAGCCTTGGCCAATGCGGATACAGGAGACGGTGGTCTTGCTGCCGCCTTAGCAAGAGCGGAAGCGGCAGAAGCCGCCGAAGCGGCTGCTCTAGCAGCGGCTGCCACCGCAGAGACCGCACGCCTTGCTGCTGAACAAGCTCAAGCTGCTGCAGAAGACGCTGCCCTAAAAGCCAAAGCGGCGGCCGACAAAGCGGTTGGTGACGCTAAAGCGGAAGCCGACAAGAAAGTCACAGAAGCCAATCAACAAGCGGCTGATGCTAAAGCGCAGGCGGCAGAGGCTAAAAAACGCGCTGATGAGGCTGAAACGGCGAAATTAGATGCTGAGGCTAGAGCGAAAGCAGCAGAAGATGCTCTTGAAGCCGCGCAGCAGCTACCACCAGCTCCTAATAATCCAAAGGCTCCAGTCAATGCAACAGTAACTGGTTTCCAAAACAGTATTGCAGATCATGATAATAGTGGTATAAGTGCAAATACTTCTACTAGCTATGATACGTACACTGCGCTTTTGAATGAAACAGGTTCAAGAGACTTTAAAAACTCTATAAATTTAGAATTGAGAAACGCATCTGACGAAGATTATGAAGGTAGTTTCAAAAAGAGCGAACTTAAGAAAATTGGCGGTGTATTTAATAATAAATTAAATTATACGTCAACTTATAAGAACTTTGATGATCAGATGCAGATTGGTCATGTATATGGAGACCTTAAAGGCCCAGCCAATTTAATCCAACTATCTAAGCTATCGAACGTATATGTACAGGGTAATAGTACAAATATCGATGACATGCAGTACATGAAAACTCTCTCACAGTACAATATTGATAACAAAATCAATGATGGTAAAGTGAACTATAAAGGTGTGGCTAGCTACATCGGTAATAGTAAAGAGGAAATCATTGGTCATGACCCAATCATAGGGACTTCGGAGTTTAAAGTTGACTTCGTTGATAGCCAAGTCGATGGAACGTTATCATTTGATGGTTCTAATGTTAGCGAGAAAAAGATTAAAGCCGAAATCAGCGGTAATACCTTTGCAGGCAGTTGGAATGGTGTCGATACTAAAGGGGGCTTCTATGGTGAAGATGCCAAGCTATTAGGCGGTGTATATCAAGTTGCTGATGGTAAAGGTACTTATGGTGCCACTAAGGCGGACCCAAACGCCGAGCCAGTACCAGAACCTAAAGCTATAACAGGTGTTATGAGCAATACCATTAGTAGCGTATCAGGCTTAGGTACCGATGACGCAATTGGTTATCGTCAGTTTGTTACGGACAATCAAACCTTTACTACTACAACGGGTGAAGGTGAAGGCACGACACCGACCATAGTTGAAGATAGTGCTGTAGATAATTTACCAAGCTATGATAAGTTTGAAGCCCGTCTTGATATCGTTAAACCTAACAAGTTCAAGCAAACAGCTACGATTACAACCGTTAGAAATAGTGACGTCGCCTTTGACGCGGATAGCGGTTTCATGAAGTCTAAGGATAAGAATGTTGCTACTTTCAAAAACGTAGGATCTATCATTGGTGACATTGATTTAAAATATAATTACGACTCTGTGTACAAGAGTTTTGGCACACAGATGCAGATAGGTCATGTTTATGGTGATCTCGTTAAAGAAAGTGGTATTGGTAGTGGTGTCAAATCACGTTATACCAATGTCTATGCAATAGGTCATGCCACCGAAAATATGCCAACTGATGGTAATGTTCAGTATGCTGGTGTTGCCACCTATATGGATAATATTCATTTAGGCTCGGGCGCTATCAAAAACCCAGTAGTCAACGGTACATCCACATTCAATGTAGATTTCGTTAATGACTCTTTGACAGGTGAGCTGACTTTTGCTGGTATCAATAAAAATATTGGTATAGATGCTACTATCGATGGTAATACCTTCGCTGGTAGAAAGAATAATATTGCGACATCAGGTGGTTTCTATGGTGATGATGCTAAATTCTTAGGAGGCATCTATCAAGAAGCCAGACTGGATGGTGATAGCGCTGTGCCAGGAACTGGTACTACTCCAGGTACAGGAACGACCTTCCAAGGTACCTTTGGCGCCGAAAAGCAATAAGGTAATATGACTGTATAACACAAACGAAAAAGCGTCCTAGGGCGCTTTTTTTCTCGCTTAAATTATCAAAATCCCTTAGGATGATTAAGTTTGGAAAATTAATGATCGTACTTAGGTAAGGATACCCATGAATAATCAATATATGTGCAAACCTCTCACGGCTTCTATTTTACTATCAATGATGGCTTTTTCTTTACCAGCCATGGCGGCAGAGCCTGAGTTTGAAGATATAGAGCCAGAGCTTAACCAAGCAGATGAACTGCTTAAGCGCGAAAACCAAACAGCTGTATCAAATCCTACAGCTCCTTCTACAGCTGTCTCTGATACAGAGGCACAGCGTGCTATCAGAAGCCGCCAACAACTTGCCGCTGCAACTGCCTATAATCTAGAGGCGCTAAAAGCCAATCCAGCAGCGTTCAGCAAGTATCTCAATGATGCATTAGCTGCGCAGGATATGGTCACTGTTAAAGAATTACTGCCACACTACAAAGCACTTGAAACCAATGATCCAATGCTGATTCAATTCGCTGATGCATTGATATATCGCAGTGAAGCCAAAAACAAACAAGCGATTGAAATCTATCGTGACATGCTAGCGGCAGACCCTGACTTCCATCCAGTACGTCTAAACATGGCCATCGCCATGCAAGCAGATAAGCAGTATGCTGCCGCAAAAGAGCAGTTTTTAAAGCTGCAATCAGTTGAGCTACCAGCACCTGTCATGGCCAGAGTTCAAAATTCTTTATCTCAAATAAATAGGTCAGAAAAATGGCAGTTTAATGCCTCTGCCAGCTATGTCAGAGATAGTAATATCAATGATGCACCCTCGAAATCCATTCAATCAGACTTGGGGCGCTCGATTGAGCAAAAATCAGCCAATGGTATTCAGGTGTCTGGTAGTGCCAATAAGCGCTTTAATTTACCAGAGAACTTTTATGCAACCGTAGGTGGTAATGCCTCATTAAAAGGCTACTGGGATGAGACGGATTATAACGATTATCTATTAACGGCTTCTGCTGGCGTTGGTTATGATGATGCCAAAAATGATGTCTCACTTACGCCGTTTGTGACGAAACGATATTACGATGAAGAAGATTATAGTTTACGTAAAGGCATCACCGTCAGTGGCTCTCGCTGGGTAAAGCCAAAATTAAAATTGACGGCCACAGGTATTTTGTCCAACGAAACATTTGAAGATGATGACAATCAGAACCGTGAGACAGATGGTCAGTTTCTCGGGTTAAATGCGTTTTATATCAAAGATGCCAAAGAGTACTTCTACGGTGGTCTTGGTAATTATCAAAATGATGTGCCCAAATCTAGCATTATTAGCTATGATCGTAACTCAGTCAATGCGGGTTGGGGCCGTGAATGGAAGCAAGGCATCTCAACACTAGCGACAGTCGGATATGGGATAAAAGAGTATGAAGACCCTGCAGATGCCTATCCAGCTGGCAGTGGCGCATGGAAAGGTTACTATAACGCTGTAGGCGGGGAGCTTGGCTCAAAAAGAAAGGATAAAACCACCTCATTAGGATTGCAGGTATGGAAGCGTGACTTTACTGTGCTTGGACTGACCCCAAGATTGGTGTTTGATTACGATACCACTTCTAGTAACTTTGCCTATTATGATGACCGTGATGAAAAATCTGCGACCGTGTTATTAATCAAAAGCTTTTAATACCATAGGCTGCTAACAGCAGGAAGTTTTAATAGAACAACTCTCTAAATAGCGTAAGAAGCCAAACACTAAATACATATAATAAAAAACCTCGCCAACTACCAATAGATAGTGGGCGAGGTTTTTTTATAG